>DRNB01000028.1 GCA_011375045.1 Aquifex aeolicus | reverse complement strand
CCCCTTCACCTCCAGAAGAAGCTTACAAGAGCAAGGCTGGAGGAGATGATAAAGGATCTCATCGACAGGACCATGGACATAGTCAAGAAGGCTCTCGAGGACGCCAAGCTGAGCCCGCAGGATATAAACGATATAGTTCTGGTGGGTGGATCCACAAGGATACCTCTGGTTCAGCAGAGGATAAAAGAGTTCTTCGGCAAGGAGCCCCACAAGGGGGTGAACCCCGATGAGGTTGTGGCGGTCGGAGCCGCCATACAGGCGGGTGTCCTGTCCGGTGAGGTCAAGGAGATACTTCTGGTGGACGTTACACCCCTGTCCCTCGGCGTGGAGACTTACGGGGGTGTTATGACGGTTCTCATCCCCCGCAACACGCCTATACCCTACAGGAAGTGTGAGGTCTTCACAACAGCCGCGGACTTTCAGACGGAGGTCGAAATCCACGTCCTTCAGGGGGAAAGGCCCCTTGCAAAGGACAACAAGTCTCTGGGTAAGTTTTACCTGACCGGTATTCCGCCTGCCCCGAGGGGTGTGCCCAAGATAGAGGTCTGCTTCGACATCGACGCCGACGGAATACTCCACGTAACCGCCAAGGACATGGGAACTGGCAAGGAGCAGTCCATAAGGATACAGCCCTCCTCCGGACTTACTCAGGAGGAGATAGAGAAGATGGTGAAGGAGGCGGAGGCGCACGCGGAGGAGGACAGGAGGAAGAAGGAGCTTATAGAAACGAAGAACCAGCTCGATCAGCTGACCTACAACCTCGAGAAGATCATCAAGGAGAACAAGGACAAGCTACCGGAGGATCAGGTCAGGGAAGCTCAGGAGGTTATAGAATCCGCCAAGAAGGTCATTCAGGAGTCCGAAAACATAGAGGAGATCAAGTCCACCATGGACAGGGTTCTTCAGGTCTCCTCGAAGATAGGCGCTCACCTCTACGAAACCACCGGCAAGCAGACGGGCGGAGGTAAGGAGGGGGGCGACGATGTGGTGGACGCCAAACCCGTCGATTGATAACCCGCCCCACCTCCTCCCTTCCCTTTATAATTCTCTTCTATGGCGAGGGCTTTCTTCACCGAAAAGGCTCCTCTGCCCGTAGGACCTTACTCTCAGGCGGTAGAGGCGGGGGGAACCCTGTATCTTTCGGGTCAGATAGGTATAGATCCTGCAACGGGAAAGCTGAGGAAGGGCTTCGGGGGTCAGGTCAGGCAGATCTTCTCCAACGTGGAGGAAATTCTCAGATCCGCCGGATACTCTAAAGGAGACATAGTGAAGGTTACGGTGTATATGACAAACCTTTCCAGATTCGGGGAGTTCAATAGTCTTTACGCTGAATTCTTTGAGGACGTTGACCCAAAACCCGCCCGGGTAACCGTAGGTGTGAGAGAGCTTCCCCTCTCTGCGGAGGTGGAGGTGGAGATAGTGGCGGTGAGGGGATAACTTAATTAATTATGCTCCCCGGAAACATAAAACCTCCTTACGATGAGTCAGCGGAGAGATCGATCCTCGGCACCATGTTAGCGGATCCGGAAAACATCCCAACGGTTCTCGAATACCTGAACGAGGAGGACTTCTACGTCGAGGAGCACAGGATCCTCTTCTCGCTGATAGTCAAGCTGTGGCAGGAGCACGGTGCCGGCTGGGACGATGTGGTGCTCAGGGACTACATCAGAAAAGAAGGTCTGGAGGAAAAGCTCCCCTTCGACTGGATACTGTCCGTGTATGAGGAGGCGGCACCCCTGAACACCCTCGAAACAGCCTGCCGCATCGTCAAGGAAAAGGCGGGGCTCAGAGCTGTTCTCGAGCTCTCCATGAATCTGATCAGGGATATAAAGGAGCTTCAGGATTTCAACGCCGTTATAGAAACCGCCCAGTCCAGAATATTCGAGATCTCCGAGAAAACGACAGTTACCCACTACCACCACATAAAGGACATAGCCCGCGAAGTCATAGAGATGATCGATCGCTTCAGAAAAACCGAGCGACTCGTAACAGGTCTGTCCACAGGCTTTACGGAGCTGGATATGATGACCACGGGTTTCCACCCCTCCGATCTTATCGTTCTCGCCGCCAGGCCCGGTATGGGTAAGACCTCCTTCATGCTGACCCTGATCCACCACGTCGCCTTCGTGGAGGAAAAACCCGTGGGTGTGTTTTCCCTCGAGATGAGCAGGGAGCAGCTGGTCCTGCGTTTGCTCTCCAGCATGGCGGAGATCCCCCTCCAGAAGTTGAGAGCGGGCTACGTAACGGACGACGAGAGGGAACGCCTGCTCTCCTGTGCTCTGGAGCTTTCGAAGGCGGAGATCTATATAGACGACTCGCCCTCGCTGACCACCACAGAGCTCAGGGTCAAGGCGCGTAAGCTCAAGAAGGAAAAAGGGGTTGGTTTCGTTGCCATAGATTACCTCCAGATGCTCAGATCCCCCGTCAGAAAGTCCTCCCGTCAGGAGGAGGTGGCGGAGATATCGCGGAATCTGAAAGCCCTCGCCAAGGAGCTGTCCATTCCGGTCCTCGCCCTCGCTCAGCTTTCGAGACAGGTGGAGCACAGAAGCGACAAAAGACCCCAGCTTGCGGACCTGAGGGAGAGCGGTCAGATAGAACAGGACGCTGATCTGATCATATTTCTCCACAGACCCGAATACTACAAAAAGAACCCTTCCCCCGAGGAAAAGGGCATAGCGGAGGTAATAGTGGCGAAGCAGAGACAGGGACCCACGGGCATAATCAGGATAGCCTTCATAAAGGATTACGCCAAGTTCGCACCCATCGCGGCTCCTGTTGGGGAAGCGGAGTCCGAGGAGATCTTCGAGGAGGAGACCTTTTCCGAGGAAGACTACGACCTTGATTTTTAAAATTCCGGGGGCTAAAATTTAAGCTGAATCCGGGGTAGCTCAGCTGGCAGAGCGGGTGGCTGTTAACCACCTGGTCGGGGGTTCGAATCCCTCCCCCGGAGCCATTCTGATGGCTGTTTCAAACTCCTTTAAAGTGTCCCTCCGACTTGTCCGCACAAGGAAGAAAGCAGGAAAAATAAAACTCTCTCTTTCTAAGGTCTCATGCCTCCACTCAAGCCCAAGCTCCCTGCATGCCCTCCTATACCACCATCCCCTATCAGTTGTTATCACTCTCCCCTTGCTGGAACTGAGCACTATCTTGGTTGTCCATGTGTCCCGTCGTCGTGAAAGATAGACAAAGCAGAGCCTGCTATTGTTGTCCACAGCAAGCCACAAGTAATAAAGCCTTCTCCTCCCTTTTATCTTCGTCTCGTCCACATACAGCTCCTGAGAGCTCTTGAGAACATACTCCACGAGCCTGGAAAGTCTGTGATACCACTGTCTGATTGCCTCTCTTGAACCTCTTAGCCCCAGAGCCTTTATGAATCTTTCCACTTTCCTCAGAGCTACTCCCCAGTGGTATAAGAGGACTGCTTTGGCTTTCACTCTTGGTGGAACTTTGTTCCTGTGGTTACTTTGCGTATATACTGTTCCAGTTTCTCTATGACTCCCATAATTCTTTATTTTCCCTCTTTCTGTCTCACCCCTCCCTTATCTTGACATGCTCAATTAAAAGTATAAAATGGAAAGAGGTGTGGCTTAAAAAGGAGGCAAAAATATGAGTGAATTTCCCAAAGATGTAAAAATATCCATTGAAGAGGAAAGATATTGGGAAGGATTAGGGCGTCAAGAGATGGATTTTCACCAAGTAATAGGGGAACTAATTGACAACAGCATATCCGCATCT
>DRNB01000027.1 GCA_011375045.1 Aquifex aeolicus | reverse complement strand
TTGTGGTCCCCGAGGACGTTGTGGAGGTAGCCCCCTACGTTCTCCCCCACAGGATTCTGGTCCGGGACGGGGTCGACAGGGAGGGACTGATAAGGGACATCCTTCAGCGTGTAGAGGTTCCCCGCTGAACGCGGCTGCAGATAAAATCGCAGGCTTCCCTCAGACTCATCCGGTCGAGGTCCACCTCGATCCACCCCTGACGTCTGAACCACCTTATCTGCCTCCTCGCATACTCCTTTGTTCTGCGCACAATCTCATCCACCGCCTCCTTCAGGGAGATTTCCCCTTTCACGCAGGGGACAAGCTCCTTGTAGCCTATAGCCTGCGGGGAGGTGAGAAAACCCTCGAAACCCCTCTGCATCAGCTCCCTCACCTCCTCCAGAAGACCCTCCGCTATCATCCTGTGCACCCTCTCCTCTATCCTGAGCGTCAGCTTCTCCCAGCTCCTCCTGAGGTAAAATCCTGTGAAGCTGAACCTCGGCTTGCTCCACCGGTGAAACCGGGAGAAGGGTTTTCCGCTCTCCACAAAAACCTCCAGAGCCCTCACTATCCTCCTGAGATCGTTGGGGTGCACCTTCTCCGCGTAATCGGGATCCACCCTCTTCAGGATTCTGTAAAGGTGATCCCTTCCCCTCCTCTGTGCTGTGAGGTAAAGCCTGCTTCTGAGCTTCCAGTTGGGGGGAGGCGTCTCCTCTATGCCGTAGAGAAGCGCCTGAATGTAGAGATAGGATCCCCCAACCACGAGGGGAACTCTGCCTCTCTCCCTGATGCTTTCTATCGCCTTCAGAGCAAGCTCTTCGAAACGCTTTGCATCGAAAACCTCCCCCGGATCGACGATGTCCACAAGGTGGTGTCTGATCCTCTTCATGCAGGACCTCGGCTTGGCGGTTCCTACGTCCATGCCCCGGTAAACGCTCATGGCGTCCGCGCTCACAATCTCCCCCCCTATCCTCTCCGCCACACAGCAGGCTACCTCAGATTTACCCGTACCCGTCGGACCCCCTATGAGGATGATCTCGCTTTCTACCTTCATGATCCCGCCCACCGCTCCGGAAACAGTCTTCTCCGGAGCGGCTACAAACCTATCTTATATCCTTAACCAGCCATGGAATCCCTGCTGAACAGACTGAACGTAGGTGTGCTGCTTCTGACGAGCGAAGGCAGGATCGAGTTTGTCAACAGATTCTGCATCGAGAGGGAGCTTGCTGTTCCCGAGTTCAGGGGGAAAAAGTACTACGAAACCTTCAGGAACCTGAAGCTCATAAGCCTTTTGGGAGAGTTCCTCGCCGGGGAGTGCACGGCTGGAGAGTTCGAGCACAGGAAGAGGCACTACAGGGTTACGCTCAGCTCCGGGGAACCTCTCCTGATTCAGATAGAGGACATCACCCCCCTCAGGGAGGCGGAGCGCCTGCAGAAGGAGTTTGTCGCCTCCGTCAGCCACGAACTCAGCACACCGCTCACAGCTGTCCGAAGCCTCCTGGAAACTGTGGTTCTGAGCAGGAAGCCGTCGCGGGAGCTTATCAGGAAGGCTCTGAAAAGGGTGGAGGAGTTCGAAAGGCTCATAAACTCCGTGAGGATGCTCACGGTTCTCGAGGTGGAGAGAAGGGGAGCGTTCAGGGACGTGGACCTGGGGGAGATCATCGGGGAGGTTATCGAGGACCTCAGGCCGGAGGTGGAGGAGAAGAGGATAAAGGTGAGCGTCTCCGTGAAGGGAAAGGTAGCCCTGAGATGCGATAGGGACAAGATCTACATACTGCTCAGGAACGTGATCGAGAACGCCGTCAGATACAACAGGGAGGAGGGAAGGATCAGGATCGAAACCTCCGAAGGTGAGGGAACCCTGACCGTGAGCGTTGAGGATACGGGGAGGGGAATTCC
>DRNB01000026.1 GCA_011375045.1 Aquifex aeolicus | reverse complement strand
GAGGAGAGTTCGGGGATACCGCTTATGACGTCCAAAAACTCCTCCCTGCCGAAGCTGATAACCCTCAGATCCGAAACCGCCCTCACCGTGGCGGTTCGCTCCACCCCCATGAAAACACCCATCTCGCCTATGATGGATCCGGGACCCGCTGTGCCTATGAGCACGTCGTTACCCATGGGATCCTTCTTGGTAACGTTCACGTA
This sequence comes from Aquifex aeolicus, assembly GCA_011375045.1. Lineage (GTDB taxonomy): Bacteria > Aquificota > Aquificia > Aquificales > Aquificaceae > Hydrogenivirga > Hydrogenivirga aeolica_A. The sequence continues at coordinate 1,502 of DRNB01000026.1, read as the reverse complement.
ACCCTTTTCTATAACGTAGATCCTGTCAGATTCCTGACCCTCTTCCACAAGCACGTCCCCCAGTCTGTAAACCTCCTCCCTGCCCCTGCTCTTGAGAAGGTTCACGAACTCCTCACTCAGCTTCGTCGGCTCCATGATTCCCTCCTCTTCTGATCCCTATATTATAATTTCATCGCCGTCCGAGAGGATTTTTACATCAGGGAGAACCTGGGGAATCTCCCGGAGAAGCTCGCTCATAGAGTTGGGCTTCAGGTGCATGATGTATATCTCCACATCGTCCCTTCTGAGCATCCTCAGCTCCTCCTCGAGAATCTTGGGGGTGTAGTGCTTGCTGACCTCCGCGAGGTTGTGCATGTAGCTGGGGTAGGAAACCTCCGTGATCAGAGCCTTTATCTCCCTGTCTTCGTTCAACCTTCTCCATATCTGGGGATTTTTGTAGGTGTCTCCCGTGAAGAGGAAGCCCCTGTTTTCCTTCTTGACCACGTATCCGAGGGTGGGTATCGTGTGGTTGCTTCTGAAGGGCGTGATCTCGAAACCCTCGAGCTGAAAACTCTTCAGGGGTTCGATGGGAGTGTAGCTCACCGCAAAGTCCCCCGAGTTTATGAGCCGGATCGAGCTGAACTCGGGCCATATGTTCCAGTTCATAACGTAATCCCTTACCGCCGACAGGGTTTCCCTGCATCCTATTATCTCCAAGGGTTGCTCCCTGTACCTGAAGGTGTAATCGATCATGAAGGGTATGTCGACTATGTGATCGAGGTGGGCGTGAGTCAGGAGAACGTGGTTCACCAGAAGACAGTTCTCTCCGAGGGATCTCATTATGTTGCCCGCATCGATAAGGATGCTCTCCGATATCTGTATGCAGGTTGTCCCCAGGTCTCCAAATCTTCCCCCGTAGGCGCCCAGAATCTTTATCCTCATCACTTCTCCCTCGCCGTGTAGATGCCCTTCCAGTCGGAGGGAGGGTTCTCCATCATCTCCCTGCACCGCTTTACAAAAACCCCGCTGGTCTCATCCCCGTATCTCAGGCTCAGCGCTTCGAAGAGGATGAGGGCGCTTTCGAATCTGCCCGCCATATACTCAGAGAGCGCCTTTTCGAATTCCTCAGCCAGAGCTCTGTTACGGGGTGTATCCTCCAAGAGCTCGTATATTCTGACAGGTTCGCTTCTGCCTTTGACGATGACCATGTCCAGCGTCCTCAGCAGAAAAGCCCCCCTCAGGCTACGCTTCGTGTTCTCGCTCACTATTATCCTTGTCCTGTAAACCTTGTTCAAGCCCTCGAGACGTGAGGCGAGGTTCACCGTATCCCCTATGGCTGTGTAGTCAAACCTCTGACGGGATCCCATATTCCCCACCACCGCCTCGCCGGTGTTTATGCCTATTCCCACGTCCAGGGTAATACCGAACTCCCTGCGGAACTCGGGATTGAGTCTGTTCAGAATAGCCACCATCTCTAAGGCGGAGGCACAGGCTCTATCCGCATGGTTATCCACATCCACAGG
>DRNB01000025.1 GCA_011375045.1 Aquifex aeolicus | reverse complement strand
GGGGAAACTTCAGGTAGAGCGTATCGGGGGGTAGTCCGTCCTCTCCCCTGTTCAGCTTTCTGTCGGACCACTCCAGTAGAACCGCCACCTCCGTTTCCGTATAAACACCCCTTACCCTGACGTTGGTGAGCACGGGGGTAAAGTTTCTCTCGTTCAGGGTTGTCTGTCCAGCCATGGGAAGATCGAGGTAGTCGACCGTATCCCAGAAGGGATCCGTGGGACTCTGGGGTAGGTTATCCACCCTTATGAACCTGATCGAGGGACCCAGCTTCCTTGTGAGAAAGAGCGTGCGGACGTAACAGGAGAGAGCCCATCTCTGCTCGTCGTTGAGGGAGTCCACGTAGGAGGTCATGGGGGTTCCGTCTATGCCTCCCGTTATTATCGTGTATATATCTTTGAGGTCTGTTCCCCTTCTGAACTCCCAGGGATGCGTGTGGTTGGCTGGGTATATCTTGTTACCCCAGTCGTCCTTGAACTTGGGTTCCCAGATCTTTTCCCCGTCCCCCCTGCCGGCTTTCCCGTGGCAGTCTATACACTTAGCCTCACCGTGATACAGCTCCTTACCGAGCTTTATCTTCGCGTCATCACACTTTGGCACGGTGGAGATCTCTACCTTTTCCACGTCCTCCATGTCTTCGAAAACATCTTCGGAGAAGGTCTTTATGTAAGCGACCAGATCCCGGACCTCTTCATCGCTGAACCTCTTCCAGCCGGGCATGGTGGTGCCGTGCATGCCTTCCCTTATGCTTCTTATGAGATCCTCGTCCAAGGGAGGCATACCCGAAACGGTGGACTTGAACTTGTAAACTCCCACCGTAAAGTCTCTTGGTCTTGGAAAGGAGAACTTGTCCGCATACCCCATCCCGTCTCCTTCATAGCCATGACACTGGGCACACCACTGATCGTATATCTTCTTACCGTTCTCTATGTTAGCGGAGAAGACGGTCGCCAGCGTTAGAAGGAGGAAGAGTCCTATGTATCTCATCCCGCCACCTCCTCACCAGGTCCTCGGTTTGTTGCCGGACGCTTCGTATATGAAGAGAACAACCTTCCAGATGTCCTCCTCCGAAAGTCCCAGATCTTCGAAGGCAGGCATGGCGGAATCCCAGGGTGTCGAACCGTCAGGGAGTTCCTTCCAGCCCTTGGCTATACGCCAGAAAACGAAGGATTCAGGTAGCTGGGCTATCGTGTCTGTCCCTCTGAAGGGCAGGGGTCTGGGGTTAAAGGCGTCGGCGAAGAGACCGTTTCCGTCCAGATCGTCCCCGTGGCAGAAGAAGCAGTTCTGATAGTAAATCCTCTTACCCTCCTCTATATACTCCTGAAGTTTGTCCGCTTCCTTACGGAGGGGGTTTTCCAGCCCGAGGATCTTTATGGTCTTGCCCTTGAAATCTATCTCCATGGGAGGTTCCGGATGGATTATCCTCGGTGTAACCGGCGGGACGTAGCGGGGTTTGACCCATCCGTAGGTCAGATAGGCAAGGAGGAGGGGTATGCCTATGTAAACTATAGCGACCCTCTGGAGTCTGAGTTCCTCCTTACCCAGTATGGATTTTATAGGTGCCATAAACCTCTGAAAGGTATCTTCCTGAATGGAGTAGTAGACCAGAAGGCTGAAGACCGAAAGCGCCATATACATCAGGATGACCTGGTTGGGGAGGGGAGGCATGAACAGTCCTACACTCTTGAGGGCACCGTAGATAGCTATAAGCAGACCAAAGAACTGGAAAAGCGGTGATCTCTTAAAGAGGGCTATCAGGAATATGAGCATGCCTACGCCGAAAATAGCGGGGTGCAAGTAACCCTCCATCTCTCACCCTCCTGTCTTTTTAAGAACCTCCTCCAGTATCCTCAGCGAATCCGGAAAGGAAATGGTAACCCTGCTACCCTGACTCTGGAGGTAAGCCCCCACGGCTATAAGCTCCTCTTTTGTAAGACCGATGGGAGGTTTGTGAACCGGCGGCATTATATTTTCAAACCCCTCGGCGATAAACTCTCCGGGAGCTACGAGGGCTTCAAACACGTGGTATTCAAAGCTCACCCCTCTCTTCTTGGCTTCCTTTTCCATATGGGAACCTATGCCGGCTATAGCAGGGGCTCTCATCCCCGCCTCAGCCTTAACGGGATGGCACACCATACACTGTCCTTTTCCAAAAACTATCTCCTTCCCTATATCCACAAGCTCCTCCACCGAGATGCCTTCCTCTATCTTTATCTCCTTCGGGGGATGGGATTCTGCCTGCGGGAGGAGGAAGAGACCGATGTAGGTGAAGAATCCGTTCAGCAGCAGGACAACTACGATCAGTCTGAGAACGCTGCTCATGCTTTTTCCCCTCCAAGCTTTTCGTACTTCATAATGCTCCAGAAGAGGGAGGCTACGAGGGCGAAGAATATCAGCGTTACAACCGAGACAACCAGGGATGCAAACCCGTGGGTGGGCAGGTAAGCGTCCGGGCTCGTGTCCTTCATTATGCCGTAAATGTGCCAGTGCTGTCTTCCACCGGATCTTATGTAACCCATGAGACCCATAAGCCAGGTGAAGGTTACCATCATCGCTATGAGGGCGTACTGGGATCTCTCGGGCATCTTACCCCACTGGGGTTCACCCAAGGTTCTCGCGTTCTTATACATGAGGGAGTCCAGAACGTAGATCCCTATTATCGCAAGGAAGAATATGCCGAACTGAATGGGCGACAGAACCTTAACCCTGACAACCGCGGGAACCATGTAGCTGTATATCCCCAGGCCAATGAGCACTGCGGAGGAACCGAACATGAGAAGGGCTCTCAGCACCTTACCGAGTCCCGCCCAGGAGACGGTCGGTTCCTTGTTGCTGAGTCTGAATATCTCGTAGCTCAGGAAGGTTGCCAGGAAGGAAATGGTAACGGCCGTGTTCTTGGCAGCCATAACCCCTAACTTACCAAGGAAGGGATGGTAAGCTCCTATGCGGCGGGCTTCCTCGAGACTCAGGGCAACGCTGTGGGGTGTGAGCCAGACCGCGTAGCTGATGACAACTATTACGAAGAGGAACTTCACGTATTTAAAGTATCTTTCTCCTCCGGGCATCTTGTTAAGGGATACCCAGAGGTAGTAGTTGACGAACAGGAGGATCGCTCCTATGAGGATCGCCTGCATGACCCATAGCCAGGCGTAGAAGCCTCCCATGAGCTGTATACCCATCTGCTCGTTGAAGGCGTAAATCTCCACACCGAGGAGGTATCCTATGGGCGGCAGGATTACCAGAAAGCCGATAGCTATCATGGAGGATATGTAACCCATCCAGTCGTAGTAGGCTTTCTCCTCTTCGTTCTGGGCGGTTATGAATCTGTAAGCGGCGTAAGCCGCTCCCAGTCCCGCTCCGAAAACCACGTTGGCGACAAGCCTGTGAAGGGTAAGGGGTATCCACATGTAGGTGTTTATAGCCTCCCACCTGTTGACGAGCTCACCGGTTTCTGTAACCCCTCCCGGTGTGGTCATGAATCCTATCCAGGCGTTCGGCACGAGGAGAAGCAGTGTGCCGAGGACGTTCAGGATAACTCCCATGAGCACGTGGGTGCCCTTCCTGTCCTTCATCCTCTTCCAGGAGTAGAAGTAGAGGTAGCAGAAGAAGACCTCACCGTACATGAAGGCTACGTAAACCCACCAGGTGGGACCGAGGATCTTGATCATGTAGTCCACGAACTTGGGGTAGAGGATAGGGAGGCTTATCATAAGGATGGTTCCGAGGACCGCGGTGATGGTGTAGGCGAGGGTAAAGAGCTTGGCAAAGTCGTAGGCTATCCTGTCTAACCTCTCGTCATTCTTTCGCCATCCTAAGAATTCCATGGCGACCGCGAATATGGGAACGCCCAGCACGAAGGCGGCGAAGTTGAGATGCAGCTGGGCTACTATCCAGACCCAGACCCTGCTGCCGAGAAGGGGAAACTGTCTGTAACCGTCCTCGGCGGGGGGAAGCATCCCTTTAAGGAGGTATATACCCACAAAGCCTACGGCTAAGAGAACGGTTATCTTGATGATTCCCTTGATGATTCCCTGTGCAACCTTCCCCTCACCCATCTTTTAACCCTCTCACTTTTTAGCCTTTTTGGTCATGGTGACGTTGACGGTAGTTACACCTCCAGCCTTGACCTCCACTTCCTTGACCACCTCCTTCATGCCGGGGTGCCAGATCCAGAGCTTGTATTTACCCGGCGGAACGTCCTTTATAACGAACTCTCCCTTGGCGTTGGTTACTGTAGCGTAGGGGTGCTTGGATATATAGACGTAACCCCACATCCAGGCGTGGGCATCGCACTTTACTTTGTGGAGTCCCCTTGTTCTTATAGGTTTCCTTATTACCTGACCCTTTTTGGGCAGGGCGAGGTTGTAGGCTGTTCTCTCCTTTCCGCTTTTGAGGATTTTGTTTATGTGCACGTTGTGGAGGAAGGGATCGCTGTTCTTGAAGACGAACTTGTTACCCTTCTTCCTAAAGCAGACCTGGACGAGGGGATCGAAGTAGCAGTCCTTGTTGTCCAGAACACACTCCTGCTTAGGCACAGGTTTACCCTTCTTGATGTCTTTGATCACCACGATGGCGTTCTTGAGACCAAGATCGGGGGCTATCTCGTAGAGCTTCGCCGGCTTGCTGGTTCCGCAGTAGTCGGTGTTTTTGGTTATCTTCAGGACGGGATCCTTATACTTCTTGGCTGCCTTGATCTTCCCCTTGATAACGCCTCCGTTCGTAACCTCGATCTCCTGATAGGAGAAGACAACGCTGCTCAGCGCCAGAGCAATTACACCAAGAGTGCTCAGTTTTCTCATGACAACACCTCCCTTAGATTTATGCTAACAGAAGTTCCTGATGACAAATTCATTTTACCCTCCTCCCATGATTAGTTTAACACTTTCCTC
>DRNB01000024.1 GCA_011375045.1 Aquifex aeolicus | reverse complement strand
TACTGCTCCACACTCGGGACACTCATGAAGCCTCTGAGCTAAAGTCTTTGGAACTCTGAAGCCACATACAGAGCAGTCCTGTGTCGTGTAGAATGGGTTAACCTTTACCACCCTTGCCCCTGCCATTACAGCCTTGTAGGTAGCAAAGGTGATGAGTGTCCCCCACCCAGCATCAAGTATCAGCTTGGCTAAGTTGTTATTCTGCACAAGTCCCTTTATGTCAAGGTCTTCAAAGCTGATGTAATCGTAACTCTCCACTAAATACTTTGATAGCTTGTGTAGAAAGTCCCTTCTTGCATTTCTTATCTTCTCGTGAATTTTAGCCACTCTCTTTCTCTGCTTCTCCCAGTTGTTTGAGCCTTTTTCTTTTCTTGAGAGCTTCTTCTGTTCTCTCTTGAGTCTTTTCTCAAGTCTCTGCAAAAATTTGGGGTGCTGTATGAACTCTCCCTCCGAAGTGGTGGCAAGGTTCTTGACACCAAGGTCTATCCCTACCGCTTTCTCCTGAGCTTCCCTCAGTATGTGTTCAAGCTCTGCCTCTACGGTTATGCACACATACCACTTTCCCGATGCTTCTCTCTTGATGGTAACTGTCTTAGCTCTTGTCCAGTCTATTTCTCTGTGCAGTCTTATCTTAAGTCTTCCAAGTCTGGGAAGGTGAAGGTATGCGAACCTGCTGTTCTTTTTCTCAAGTTTGACAACCTCTACGAACTCTCCTTTCTGCTTCATCCACACCTGCGGGAAGGTGAAGGAGTTGTATTTGTAGAGCTTCTTTTTCTTCGGATATTTTGCCTCTTTTCTTCTGAAGAACTTCTGGAATGCGTTATCTACTCTTCTGAGGCAGTCCTGAAGGACCTGGGAGTGAACAAGTTTTAGTGCTGGGTCTTTCTCCTTGAGCTTGGGAAGAACATTTTGCTGGTCTGAGTATGTAATCGTCCTGTCTTCTTCTTTCCATGCTCTTTTTCTTTCCTCAAGGGCATAGTTGTAGAGGTTGCAAAGAATGTAGAGCCAGTTTTCCATTCTGTATTCCAATAGAGCTGATGGATAAGCTCTGAACTTGTAGGTCAGCAAGAACTTAGTCTCTTCCCTGGCTCTGGACATAGCGTTTTTTACCACCCCAAAGTTCCCTCTTCTTCTTCAACATGACAACCTTTGTCTAACTGGTATTCCATAGCGGTAATCTATGGAAGAACCTATCCCCTGTCAACGGCGTCGTCCTGTATCCCTTCCCTTACGGAAGGGGACTTAGAGCGTAGGTTTAGTTAAAAAACTGAGCTATCCTATTTTGAGATGGACAGGGACGTGATCGCCGGTCTTCCGGTGGCGGTTTACTCCGGTCTGGCTCAGCTTAAGGGGGGGAGGATCTTCGTAAGGGATCTTCGCTTTCTGAACAGATGCATAGAGCGCCTCACGGGCTTCACCCCCGAGGAAATAGAGAGCAACCCCCGCTGGTGGGAGGAAAACGTTCATGAAGAGGACAGGGACAGAGCCTTCTTCAGATGTGAGGATCTTCGGGAGGGTGTGGGTGTCAGAACCTTCCGCTTCAGGAGGAAGGAGGGCGATTACCTCCTCATCAGGGACACGGCTGGAAATCTGGACTGCGGTGAGGAGGAGTTCGAGGTCCTCGGCGTCTGGGAGGCTCTGGAAGAGGAAGGGGAGTGCAGGGAGGTTTTCGAAGCGATAGACCGGGCTCCCGCCGTGGGAATCCTGATATACAGGGACAGGATCGTGTACGCTAACAGAGCCGCCGCCGACATACTTGGATATTCCCCCGAGGAGCTCCTGTCCCTCAGACCTGAGGATGTGGTGGCGGAGGAGTTTAAGGAAAAGGTGAGGGAGACCATAGCAAGACGTTTAAAGGGGGAGCAGTTCGAAAACCTCTACAAGGAGCTTCCCGTCGTTACAGGAGAAGGGGTGAGGAAGATCATATCCCTCTTCTCCAGAACCGTGAGGTGGAAGGGAGAACCGGCCGGCTTTGTCATCTTCTTAGACGTAACCAAACGCAAGCGTTACGAGAGGTTCTTCAGAGTTCTGCGGGATGTGAATCAGCTTATAATCTCCGCCGTCGATGAGAGGGAGCTTCTGGACAGGATCTGCGAACTGCTCGTCAAGGAAGCGGGTTTCCGTATGGTGTGGGTGGGGGTTCCGGATCCGGAAACCCACTACGTGGTGCCCCTGAACATCTGTGGCTACGGCAGGGACTACGTGAGCAGAGTAAGGATATCGACGGACGCCTCGGTTCCCGAGGGAAGGGGACCCACAGGAACCGCTCT
>DRNB01000023.1 GCA_011375045.1 Aquifex aeolicus | reverse complement strand
TCAGCCACGTCCCCAAGTTTTGCCACCACTACCCTCTGATCCTTCATAGTTCCCCTCTCCACAAAAGCCACGGGTTCGTCCGCACTCCTGCCGGCCGCGATCAGCTCCCTCGCTATGTCAGCCCTCCTCTTCACCCCCATCAGAACCACCACCGTGTCCGCCCCTGCCACCTTCTTCATATCCACCTCGCCACCGCCTCCGGAGGCGGGGTGTCCCGTAACCACCGCAAAGCAGGAAGATATACCCCTCAGGGTCAGCGGTATCCCCGCGCTGGCGGGAACGGAGTAAACCGAGCTGACGCCGGGAACCACCTCACACTCTATACCGTGCCTCGCAAGAAAGAGGAGCTCCTCCCCACCTCTGCCAAACACCGTGGGATCTCCACCCTTTAACCTGACAACCGTGTTGTGAGCTTTTGCGTAGAGGAGGAGCAGTCTGTTGATCTCCTCCTGAGGCAGGGTGTGTCTTCCGCTCTCCTTACCCACGTATATGAGCTTGCAGCCGGGCTTTGTGAGGGAGAGAACCTCCTCACAGATGAGCCTGTCGTAGAGGACCACATCCGCCTCCGAGAGAACCCTCGCCGCCTTGACTGTAAGCAGCTCAGGGTCTCCGGGTCCGGCTCCCACAAGATAGACTTTTCCCATGGCTCAACCTTCCTTCAGAAAAACACCTGACGGTGTAGGCACCTGCATCTCCCCGATGACCTTCAGATCCGGAAGCGAAACCTTCTTGACCCTGTTCTCGTAGTAGGAGGACAGATAGATAAACCTGCTGTCCGACGTGAATCTGAAGTGCAGTATCCTTCTGCCGAGCTTTGCTGTCCGGAGTATCCTTCCGCTTGCCCTGTCTATGAGCGTAAGGAAGTCCTCCCTGTCTCCGCTGAAGTTTACCGCCACGTATCTGCCGTCCGGAGAGACGGCAACGAAGACAGGCAGGCCGGGGAGATCTATGCTTCCCATGTATGCGAACCTCTCGAGGTCTACCACGTGGATCTTCCTCTCACCCACCGCAGGTATGAAGGCAACGTTTCCGTAAATGCCCCACGTTCCGAAGTGGGGTATCTTGAAGACCACCTCCCTGCCCTCCTGACTGAATCTGACCTTCCTGAACTTCATTCTGGAGAGATCGAGGATCCCCACGGCGCTCTCCCCGAAGAAACCGACTATGTACCTGTCTCCGCTCAGCAGGGCGTCGAAGGGCATCTCCCCCACACCTTCGAAGACCCTCTCCACGGAAAGGTTCTCGCAGTTAACGAGCCACACCTCATCCCTGTCCATCAGAGAGAAGAGGACGCTCGAGCCGTAGCTCTTTACCCCCACGTTTCGCGATCCCGTTTCGATCTCACCGAGGAGCTCGAGATCTGTGCTCAGGAAGACCACCCTGTAGGGTTCGTAGTTGGCAACCACCACCTTTCCGTCGCAGAAGGTAAAACCTATGGTGCTCTCACCCACCTTCCTGCGTCCGAGAAGCTGATCCCTCCGGGTATCTATCAGCGATATATAGCCGTCCCTGCTGACCAGATAAGCCCTGTCCCCTGAAAACTTCAGCGTGGCGTGGTTGAGGTTTCCGAGGTTCCGGATCTCCCCAGTTACCCTGTCCTCCTCTATAACCGCCACCGAGCTTCTCTCCCTTTCCACCACGTAAACCTTCTGGGAGTAAGCAACGGCAGCAAGAAGGAGCAGTATCAGATATAGCATGCAGGATCCTCCCCGAAGTAATCGCCTGTGGCTACGTAAGCTCTGGCTCTGGAGTTGCCGTTGCAGAACTCCAAGTAGGGACAGCGGGAGCATCTGCCCTTTATCCTCCTCGGTCTCTCCCGGAGCCTTGTGAGCAGTCCGTTGCCGCGCCATATCTCCCTGAAGCTCTTTTCCCTGAGGTTACCGAGGCTATGAAGGAAGAAGGGGTCCGGCTTCACGTTGCCCCTGTGATCTATGTTTACAAGTCTGACGCCCGCCTGATTGCCACCCCACACCCTCAGTATGTTCAGCAGGTTGCCTGCTCTCTTGGGATACCTCTCCCTGAACTTTTCGTAAAGTATCACCGCGTCCGCCTCGTTGTTCCCCGTAACCACGTCTATCGGTATCCCCCGCTCGTGGTAGCTGAAGGCTTTTTCGACTATAAACTCCACAGCCTCCCGGTAAGCTCTCCTCTCCACATCCCGCAGACGGCTTCCCCTGCCCGCATAGACAAGGTGGGAGATGTAAACCTTGGAAACGCCCAGCTCCTCTGCAAGATCGAATATAAAGGGGAGGCTTTCGATCGTCTGAAGGGCGAGGGTGAACCTCAAACCGACCCTGATCCCCTCCCTTGTGCAGAGGTTTACCGCGTTGAGGGACGCCTCGAAGGCGTGCTTCCTTCCCCTGAATCTGTCGTGAACCTCAGGCGTGCCGTCTATGCTCACGCCCACGTAGTCGAAGCTCCTCCTGATCCTCTCCACGTTTCCCCCATCGATGAGCAGACCGTTGGTGGAGAGGTAGGTCTTCATTCCAAGATCCCGCAGGACGGCGGCTAT
>DRNB01000022.1 GCA_011375045.1 Aquifex aeolicus | reverse complement strand
TTATAAACCTTATTACTGGAAGCGGAGCTGGGATAGATCAGCTTTTTTCCTGAAGCTTTCTGAGTTCCTCCAACAGCTCCCGGAACTTTTCGTCGGACATCCTCCTTATCCTCTTCGCCTGACCCAGGGTTACGGTGTGGGGAAGGAGCTTCCTGAGAACCCTGCTCCGCAGGGGTGTGAAGCCAAACCTGATGAGGATCTCTAAGGCTTCGGGATAGCGCTCTATAAGCTTCCCCACGTTGGTGTTCTCATCGATCCTCAGCTCCTCCGCTTTCCTGGGTGTTTCCCGGCCGGATCTCCATATGCGCAGCAGGTACCCCTCGGGGACCTCCGTGAGCTCGTAGGAAAAGCCGAGCTCCCTGAGCCGGGGAAGCAGGTGTTTGAAAGGCTTTAGCCCCAGAACTTCGAGAACTTCATCCTCCCCAAGCTTTTCTATCTCCCGGGCTATCCTCACCATGGGCTGAGGGGGTTCGAGATCCCTCACGTCTATACGACGGACCTTCATATACCTGCCCCCTTTTTACTAAAAATATCATTACCTTAGGTGTAGCTGTCTAAGTTGATACAGGAACACCCAAATTTGAAAATTGACTTCCCGCTCCGAAAATTTAGAATAAACACCAGTCCTTAAGGAGGGAAAAGATGATAAAGGAAGAAGTTCTCGATCTAATCGATCAGTACCTTGAGTCCGCGGATCTTGCCAAGCACAACGCTAACCTCGTTTACTCTCTGCCTGCCATGGGGAACATCCTCTCAGGGGAGGTTATGAAGGAATACATGCTCAGAAGGATACTGACCGAGGAAGAAAGGCTGATGCACGAGGAGGGATGGTGGTATCAGCATCAGCTCGCTCTTCTGGGTCCCTACTGCATAGGCTTCTCCGCCAGGGACATAGCCTTGAACGGACTGACCGCAAACACGAAGGTGATGCCCAGATCCCGCCCGCCGAAGAGGCTCAGAAACCTTCTGGATCAGTGCGCCAACTTCATATGTCTGATATCTCAGGAGGTGGCGGGAGCGGTGGCTCTGAACGACCTCATAACGATAGCCAGCTCCTACGTCTGGTACGAGCACAGATACCACGGGAGGAGGTACACCCTCGATGAGATATCCCACGCCTTTCAGAGCTTTCTGTATAACATAAACCTTCCCTTCAGGAGCGGTAACAGCCCCTTCACCAACGTAACCCTCGAGTTCGGAAAGCCGGCACCCTCCTTGGAGGAGGAGTTCATCATAGTGGGGGGACAGATCCTCGACACCAGATACAAAGAGATCCCCTCCGAAATATACGATAGGGTTGCCTTAGGGTTCCTGCAGGCAATGTGGGAGGGGGACGCGGACGGAAGACCCTGGACCTTCCCCCTGATAACCGTTCAGATAACGGACAACTTCAACTTCGACGATCCCGTCTTTCTGGAGTTCCTCGAGAACATGGACAGACACGGAGGAGCTTACTTCGAGAACTTTCTGAGCAAGCCCTTCGTGGAGAGGGGGCTCGAGCCCAGGAACCCTTACCTTCAGAGGAGCTTCTGCTGCAGGTTTCAGGTGGATCTGGGAGAGGTTCTGAGGGTCTCCAACACAGGCTC
>DRNB01000021.1 GCA_011375045.1 Aquifex aeolicus | reverse complement strand
AGAACCATAGGGGAGGAGGAGATCAGAGGGGTGGCGCAGGCGGTCAGGAGGGTTCTGGAGGCTGGGGAGAGTAGTTCTGATCGCTCCTGACCCTGACGACGGTGTGAACGTTTCCTCTGGGGTTGAAGTCGCCGATCACCTCGAGAAACCTGGGCCTGAGGAGTTCGTAAAGCTCTTCGTATATCCTGTTCGTAGCCTCCTCGTGGGAGACGTATCTGTTTCTGAAGCTGTTGAGCCACAGCTTGAGGGATTTGAGCTCCACGATGTATCTGTCGGGCACGTAGCGGATCTTTACGGTGGCGTAATCCGGATAGCCGGATCTGGGACAGAGACAGGAGAACTCCGGAAAGGTTATCTCCACCATGTAGTCCCTCTCGGGGGTGGGGTTCTCCCAGCGTTCGAGCCGAGCCTGTGCGATGGCTTCCTCTCCGTACTTCCTTCCCATGGTTTATAAATATATGCGAAACGGGTTATATTCAATTCCATGGCTTTTCAGCTGTCGCTCCCACTGGTGCTGTTTGCGGGCATCCTCCCCTTCCTGAACCCGTGTGCGGACGACGCTTCGAAGAGAATCCTTCCCAGCCTTCTGATGCGCCTGTTTCTGTTCAATCTTATCGCCTTAGGAATTCACCTCACAAAGGACACGGTTCCCGTTCAGGAGGAAGTTCTCGCGGTCTTTCAGGTGCTCACCGCCCTCTTCTTCCTGATCCTCTTTCCCACGCTGAAGGAGTCTGCCCGAAGCTCCCCCACCCTGCTACCTTTCCCCGCCGCCGTTCCCCTCCTCCTCATCGTCCTTTACGCCTTCTATTTAGATTCCCCCTTCCTGATACTGAATCTTTACGCCCTCGGCGTTTTCCTCCTTCACCTGTCCGCACCCCTCCTCGGGGAAAAGCTCCCTGTCTTCAGGATGCTGCCGGCGGCGTCGGTTCTGACCGGATTCCTCCTGCTCGCCGCCCTTGGTCCCTGGATCGGCTCCGGAAAGATCAGCCTTTACCTCTCCTCCTTCTTCGAAGGAACCCACTCCCCCCTTATACTGATCCCCCTTATGTTTAGCCTCGGTTTCCTGACAAGCCTTGGTCCCTCTACCCTTCCCTTCCTCCCCCTTGTCTTTGGTGTGCTGGTAACCCGCAGAAAGACCAGGGGAGAGATCTTTAAAAGCGTCCTCGGCTTTGCCCTCGCCTTTGTAATCACCCACTCCACCGTGGGCGTCCTCGCCTCGGCTGGGGCTATCGTCCTCACGGACGTATTCAGGGTGGGCATCTTCAGTCTGCTCCTCAGCCTCCTGCTTCTGCTCATAGCCCTGAACCTTCTGAACGTCCTCCCCTTCCGTCTGAATCTGACGAGGATAAGTCCCTTCAGAAATCCGGGCATGAACAGCCTGCTCTTAGGGATAGCCTATACCTTTTCCCTCTGTCCCTCCTGCACCTCCCTGCTTCTGGGAGCGGTAGTCCTGAGCGCTTCGACGGATAGCCTTCCCCTCTCCGCCCTTTACATGGGGATCTACGCCACCGGCAGGGCGGTTCCCGTTTTCCTCTCGGGTATCGTGGTGGAAAAGCTGTCCGGATTTCTCAAACGCAACCACCTGCTCATAAACAGGCTTGTGGGCGTTCTCTTCCTGTTCCTGTCCCTCTTCTTCTTCAAGAACTTTCTGGAGGTGTTTCCCTGATCCGTCATATAATCTTCACCATGCTCCGTATAAGGAAGCGGGCGATCGACAGGATACTCGCTCAGGCGGAGAGGGACTACCCCTACGAAACCTGCGGTTTGCTTCTGGGTAAGGTGGAGGGCGATGTAAGAACCGTCTTCGGCGCCTTCGAAACCCCCAACGTCAACCCGGACAGGAAGAACGACCGCTACGAAATAGACCCCAAGGATTACATGAGGGCGGAGGACAAAGCCAGGGAGTTCGGTCTCGAGGTGGTGGGGGTCTATCACTCACATCCGGACCATCCTGACAGACCCTCGCGCTTCGATGAAGAGCGAGCCTTCGAGGGATTCTCCTACATAATAGTTTCCGTTCAGAGGGGAAAAGCGGTTTCCTTCAGGAGCTGGGTGCTCACGGACGACGGCTTCAGGGAAGAGGAGGTAGAGACCTTCGGGATGTGAGATGGGTGTGGAGGAAACCCTGAAGGCGCTTAAGGTTCTCGGTCTGGGGGAAATCTACGGGTTAAAGCGCAGAGAAGAACCGCCCCTTCGGGGCGGTGAAAGGGACAAAAGGAGGCTCCTCGAGGAGCACTTCCGCTCCTTCAGGGACTGCACCAGATGCCCCCTCCACAAACACAGGACGCAGGTCGTCTTTGGAGACGGCAACCCGTATTCGCCCGTTGTTTTTGTGGGTGAAGCGCCCGGGGAAGAGGAGGACGCTCAGGGTAAGCCCTTCGTTGGCAGAGCGGGTAGATACCTGAACAGAAAAATTCAGGAGGTTTTTGGACTCAGGAGGGAAGAGGTTTACATCACCAACGTCTGCAAGTGCAGGCCTCCGGGCAACCGGAAACCCACACCAGCCGAGATATCCGCCTGCTTTCCCTACCTGAAACGGGAGATCGATATCATCGAACCGAAGGTTATCTGCTGTCTCGGGGCAACGGCGGGGGAGGGGATCCTCGGAAAGAAGCTGTCGGTTACAAAGGTGAGAGGTCAGACCTTCCCCTACCCTTACAACCCTAAGATCAGGGTGTTCCTCACCTACCATCCCGCCTACATACTGAGAAACCCCAGAGCGGACGGGGACTTCACTGAGGATCTGGAGAGGTTAAGGGAGCTCATCGACTGAGCTGGCTGGCTATGGTCCGTCTTATGAGCGTCTGACTGCCCAGCCTGCGTCTGAGGGCGTTCTCCAGATGCTT
>DRNB01000020.1 GCA_011375045.1 Aquifex aeolicus | reverse complement strand
AGGCGCGCTCCTTCCCTGTCGAGGGCGACCGCCCTCACGGCTCTGCCCGTCCAGCTCCAGCGCAGGAACGAGAAGAGCAACCCGCACAGAAGGAGGGAAATCAGAAATATCAGGAGCTTGACCTCGGGGATTATGAGGGGTCCGATCCAGAAGCTCCCCTCCGCGTAAGGAACATCTATGGACCTTATGTCCGCTCCGAAACCGAGGTTCAAAAGGTGGGAGATGAGGATATCGAGACCGAAGGTCATTATGAGAACCATAAAGGGTTCGCCGAACATGATTCTGTTCAGGAGCAACCTCTGAAGCAGGGAGCCGAGAAGGAATCCGCAAACGAAGAGGAGGGGGATGGAAACCAGAGGATCCACACCCCCGTAGGAGTAGAGAACGTAAGCCCCGTAAGCTCCAGCCACTATAAGGGAGCCGTAGGCTAAGTTCAGAATCCCCAGAACGCCCCAGATCAGGGAGAATCCCAGAGCCATGAAGGCGTAAAAGGCTCCCAGCAGAAGGGATTCGATGATCAGCTGAAGGAGAAGGATCATCTACTTCCACTCTGGTTTAGGATACACAGGCTCCGCTTCCCTGAAGGGGTAAACCGTAACGGGTCTGCCCTTCTGGATCTGGATCACCGCCATGGGTTTGGTCCTTATCCTGCCCTTATCGTCGAAACCTATGATCCCGTAAAAGGTTTCCACCTCCATCCTGAGTAGCTCCGTCCTGACCTTTTCCACATCGAGGGATCCAGCCCTTTCCATCGCCAGCTGAAGGGCAAGGGCGGCGGCGGTGCCCCCGGCGGAGTGATACTCCGGATCCTCCCCGAACTTCCTTCTGAAGGCTTTCACGTAACCCTCCGTGTTTCCAAACAGGGGATCCCTGTAGTTGAAGGCAGCCGTCCACTGTACGGGTCCGAAGATAAACTCCGCATCCCTCCCGAGCGCTCTGACGAAAGCGGGCAGGGGAGGACCTACCGTGAGACCCAGGAAAAGGGGGTTTATCCTGAACTGCTTGAGCTGTTTTACCACAAGAACTGAATCCTTGAAGTGTCCTGCGCCGATGATCACGTCGGGCTTTTTCATCCGGAGCTTGAGCATCAGGGAGGAGAGATCCTGAGCACCCTTGGGGTAGCTCTCGTAGAGAACGAGCTTCATACCCCTCCTGAGAGCTTCCTCCCTCGCCCCCCGGGCGGCGTCCTCCGAGAATATGTCCTTTTCGTAGATAACCGCTACGGTTTTCGGCGCCGGTTTGAGGGAGGCTGCAAGCTCCACAAGGTTTCTCCCGTAGTCCTCCGCAACGTTAAACACACCGAACACGTTTCTGTAACCCTGAGCGTATATGCGGGAGGAGGCTCCCCCTCCCTGAATCATGAGCGCCCTGTATTTCTCCACAACTCCGGCGGCAGCGAAGACCTGAGCGCTCCCGTAGGGACCCAGTATGAACTTCACCCCGTCTTCAGTTATGAGCTTCTCGATTAGCTTGGCGGTTGTCTTGGGATCGCTCTGATCGTCGTAGTAGATTATCTCCACCCTGAACCTCTTTCCCGCGATCTCGATGCCTCCCCGGGCGTTTACAGTTTCCTTCCAGAGCTCGTAGCCTTTCCTGAGAAGCTCTCCCTCCTTGGCGTACTTACCCGTGAGGGATACAGCGGCTCCTAAGCGGAGCGTTTCAGCCGCAGACAGACTGAAGAAGACAGCTATCAGTAACACGAAGAAGACCATTTTTACCCCCCTACTTTTCTATGATCGTTTCCTCCACCTTCATACCGAAGTGCCTTCCCGCCTCCTCTAAGTAGCCGAGAACCTCATCCCCCTCCTTCAGCTCCGCAACCGAGACGGGTGAACCGTCGGGTCTGGTGAGTCTTATGGTCTCCGCATTCTGAAGTATGCAGCTCAGCTTCTTCCTGTCGTGCTTTCCCTCGATAAGGATCATGGGTCTTCGTTCCACCTTCGATCTGCCCACGTAGGCTACCCTGCCCTTTCCCCTGTAGTCGTAAATCATCACCCGATCGCCCGCGTTAAGCTCGCACAGATACTTGGTTCTGTTATCGGGAATCCGGATATACATGTGAACCGCACCGGCGTTGACGCGAAAGGGTCTGGCCGCCACGTAGGGGTTTTCCTCCGTCTCCGCGTGAACAAGGAACATACCCCCCGACGAGTTTCCCACAAGCATGCCCTCACCTCTGTGCATCAGAGAGGTGGTGTCCACACAGACCCTGTCCCCGAGTCCGAGGGGAAGTATCCTCGTTATCTTTACGCTGACGAGGTTCAGGGTTTCCTGAGAGGATTCCACGAGGGAGGAGACCCTTTTCACCTCCGAAGGGTCCTCTGTGCGCAGAACAACGCCCCTGACACCCTTCTCGAGGGTCTGGAGGGCAACCTCCGCCTCCTGAGCGTTTCGCACGACCGCGTAGAGTTCCTCCCTCTGGGCGATGAGGTTTTCGAGGGGGATGACCGTCCAGTCCGTCGTCTCCACTATGACCTTCACGTGGGGGGGGAATTTGGCCGCCTTCTCCTCATCCTCCTTCCCCTCTATCTTCACGTAAACCACGTCCTCGCCCAGCTTCATGTCCCCCTGAGGGGAGATGACAGTTATACGGGCAAGCTGGCTTGCCTCCCGGGCACCCTCCTCCGAGGGTATGACCAGGGCGGTTGCTCCCGCCTCTATGGCTGCTGTAACTATCCTTTTGTCGTAGGGCTCCACCCAGACCCACAGCTCCTTCATCCTGAACCTCCTCAGCCTCTAAGTATAACTCCAAACCGGCGGGGATCGGAGGGGGTGTTACCGGTCAGCATTTGCTCGTTATGAAGTCGGCTACCGCCGAGGCAGCAATAGCGTCGGGTTTGAGAACGGGTTTGAGCCCCTGAGCCAGCACGTAGCCAACCGCCTCCTTGACTATAACGCTCGACCGGTGATCCGGACTGGGGTTTATGTCCAGATGGACCTCGAAGGGTCTGTCTCCCACCACGTCAGCTAACATCATGGCGATGTAAACCGCCCTGTTCACCTCCTCGAGAAGGCGCTGACGTATGGAGGTTATCCTGCGAACCCTTTCGATCCTCCAGAAGATACGGGCGCCGTGGCTTGAGTTTATGTGGATCACCACAACCGTTACAAATACGGTCTTTCCCCTGATCTGACGTGAATCGCACCCCACGTAAACCGCGCTGTCCTCGGAGGAGTTCCTGATGAACTCCCGGACCTCCTCTATATCCTCCATGTAGGGCATCCGGACCTATTCCTTCGAAAAACCTTCGAGAAAGTCCCTCACGCTGTCCCCCAGCTTCTCTATACCTCTTCTGGTTTTGCACAGGGCTCTGTCGAGCTGACAGCGGGTTTCACATCCTTTTCTCTTCGTTTTGTCCAGGGGAAACTCCTGAACGCAGTCGAAGACACACTTCCTGAACCTGAGATCACACTTGTCCGGAACCTCGAGGGCGTGAGCACCTCCCAGAAGAAGCAGAAGGGCTGCAAACACCACCGCTGTCCCTATCTTAGCACAGGAGCTACCGGATCCCCCAGAGCGTTCCTGAGTTCGTAGTAAACGCCGCAGCTTCCCCTCATCCTGCCAGCCTCGCCTATTACCTGACGTATCCTCACCTTTTCCCCGGAGCGGACCCAGGATCTGGTGAGTCCGCCGTAAACGGAGGTGTAGCCATCCTCCTGTCTGACTATGACCACCCACCCGTAGCTTCCTATATCCCTTCCCGAATACACCACCTTTCCCGGGGCAACCGCTCTGATGTAGCTGCCGCACTCCGTCCTTATGAGGAAGCCTCTTCCGCTGGGGGTCAGCTTTCCCTTCACGGGCATGGAGTACACAGGCTTGAAGATCTTAGGTGCGCTCACCTCTTT
>DRNB01000019.1 GCA_011375045.1 Aquifex aeolicus | reverse complement strand
TTAAAGGGGTAGCCCGAACCGTCCCACCGTTCGTGGTGGTGAAGGGCTATCTCCCTCGCCATCTCTATGATGGGGGCGCGGGGCGAGTCGAGGATCTCACCTCCTATGAGGGTGTGCCTCTTCACTAACTCCCACTCCTTGGGGGAAAGGGTGCCTCTCTTCAGGAGAACGCTTTCGGGAACGCCCACCTTGCCCACGTCGTGCATCGGCGAGGCGTAGAATATCTGCTCCGCAAACTTTCTGTCCATCCCCAGAGCCAGAGCAAGCTCCTTGGAGTAGTAGGAGATGCGCTTTATGTGGTTCCCCGTCTCGGGATCCTTGTACTCAGCCGCCTTCGCAAGTCTGTAGAGGGTGTCGAGATAGGATCTCTTCAGCTCCTCTGTCCTTTTGAGGACCTCCCTCTCGAGCTGTCTGTTGTACTCCCGCAGAAGGTCGTGGTAAGCCTTTATCTTGAGGGTGTTCTTGAGTCTGAGCTTGAGCTCCTCCATGTCTATGGGTTTGGTGAGGAAGTCGTCCGCCCCCGCCTCTATACCCCTCAGGCGGTCCTCCCTGGCGTCCAGGGCGGTAACTATTATCACGGGGATAAAGGCTGTGCGGGGATCCCCCTTGATCTCTCTGGTTGCGGTGAAGCCGTCCATGCCGGGCATCATCACGTCCATGATCACCACGTCGGGCACCTCCGCCCGGGCCACCTCCAGAGCCTCCAAACCGTCCGACGCCTCCAGAACCCTGTAGCCCCACTTCTCACAGAAGAGTCTGAGGAGTAGCCTGTTCTGGGGTTCGTCGTCCACCACAAGGATCTTCGATCCTGTCTCCATAGGGATAAAATAGCACCCCTGCGGGAATATTTCGTGAAACTCAGGCTCCGAACAGATCCGTCAGCCTGCCCTCCAGGCTCTCCTCCCTCCGGGAGAGGTATCTGAGCACGTACTTGCCTATCAGATCCGTCTCCACGTTGACCCGGTCTCCGGACCGTCTGTATCTGAGGTTCGTGTTCTCGTAGGTGTGGGGGATTACGTTTATGGAGATCCTTCCGGGCATGACGGCGTTCACAGTAAGGCTCACGCCGTCCACCGCCACCGAACCTTTCTCAACGAAGTGAAGCTCCCACCGGGAGGGGATTTCCAAGAGAAGCTCCCTGTGATCGCCCCTTCTTTCGAAGGAGAGTATCCGGGCGGTGAAGTCCACGTGTCCCAGAACGAGGTGTCCCCCCAGCCGGGCGTCCGCCCTGAGAGCTCTCTCTATGTTGACGGCTTCCCCCACCCTGAGCTGTCCGAGGTTTGTTCTGCTGAAGGTTTCCGGAGACACCTCGAAGGCTAAGACGTTCCCTTCGATCTGAACGGCTGTGAGGCAGACCCCGTTCACAGCGACGCTGTCGCCCGTTCTCACGTCCCCGAGGGACGTTTTCACCTTCAGGAAACCCCCGGAGGGGGTCCTTCTGATCAGAAGAACCTCTCCCACGTCCTCGATCAGACCTGTGAACATCAGAGGATCACCTCTCCGGCTCTGAAAACGGGTCCCTCGTAGCAGACCCTCACGTAATCCCCCCCGCTGCTCTTTAAAACACAGCCCAAACACACCCCCCAGCCACAGCCCATGGTGCTCTCCAAGGAAAGGTAGAGCTTCCTGTCCGGAAACCTCTCCGCAAGCGCCCTGAGCATGGGTCTGGGTCCGCAGGCGGACACCACCCAGGAACCGTCGAACTCCCGGAGGGCGTCGATCACGAGCCCTTTCCTTCCCCTGCTGCCGTCCTCGGTGAAGAGGATGTAGT
>DRNB01000018.1 GCA_011375045.1 Aquifex aeolicus | reverse complement strand
CAGAAAGGCGCTTAGCCTCAGGGTTTCCTCTAAAGCTCTCTGGAAGTTCACCTCCCTCATGTGTCTTTCGTAGTTTTCTATGACCTCCTGCGCCAGACTGGCGTAGGCTGAGCTTCCCGTTCCTGACACCTCGGACCCCAGATACTTCCTGACCATCGTAACAACCCTGCTGTAAAGGTTGCCTATCTCGTTGGCGAGCTCACCGTTTATCCTGTTGAGAAGGGCGGATCTGGAAAAATCCCCGTCCTGACCGAAGGGGACCTCCCGGAGCAGAAAGTATCTGATTTCATCCAGTCCGAACTCCTCCACCACCCTGCGGGGATCGATCACGTTGCCAAGGCTCTTGGACATCTTCCTACCCTCCACAGTCCACCATCCGTGGGCGAAAACCGTGGTGGGGATCCCGTAACCGACGGACATGAGAAAGGCGGGCCAGTAAACCGTGTGGAAGCGGAGGATGTCCTTCCCTACCAGGTGAAGGTCCGCGGGCCAGTAACGATCCCTTTCGGATCCGAGGGCGGATATATAGTTAAAGAGGGCGTCGAACCAGACGTATATGGTGTGTCCTTCATCGAAGGGCACGGGGACACCCCAGCTTACCCTGCTTCTGGGGCGGGTTACGGACAGATCCCTGAGCCCCTGCCTTACAAAGGCTTCTATCTCCCTCCTCCTGTAATCGGGTTTTATAAAGTTAGCCTGCTCCCTGTAAAGGTTCAGGAGCTTTTCCCCGTAAGCGCTCAGCCGAAAGAAGTAGGAGGGTTCCCTGATAAACTCGCAGGCTTTGAGGTGGACCGGGCACACGTTCCCCTCGGCGAGCTCCGTTTCCGGCTTGAACTCCTCACACCCCACACAGTACCACCCCTCGTACTCCCCGAGGTATATGTCCCCCCTCTCGTAGCTCAGGGTGAAGACCTCCTTCACAAACTCCACGTGCTCGGGATCCGTGGTTCTTATGAACTTCGTGTAGTCTATGTTGAGGAAGCTCCATAGCCTCTTGAAGTTCTCCGCGTTGGCGTCCGCAAGCTCCTGAGGGGATACACCCTTCTCCTCGGCGGATCTCTGGATCTTGAGTCCGTGCTCGTCCGTTCCCGTTAGAAAGAAAACGTCGTAGCCCCTGATCCTGTAAAACCTCGCTATAGTGTCGGCGGCAACGGTGGTGTAAGCGTGCCCCAGATGGGGTACATCGTTCACGTAGTATATGGGAGTCGTAACGTAGAACTTGCTCATGGAGGAGATATTATATAACGCAGCTCAGTAAGTGTTAGCCAGATCGAGGATTATTTCGTCGTAGAACTTGGTAAGCGATTCGGGAGCAAGACACCTGAGGGGTATGACCTGAACCATAGCTATGCCGTCCGACATCATTCCCAGCTTGTAGGCTGCCGCCTGAGACAGATCTATTATCCTGCCGTCTATGTAAGGTCCCCTGTCGTTTATCCGCACCGTTATCACCCTGCCGTTCTCCTCGTTCCTGACCAGAACGTAGGTCCCGAGGGGTAGCGTTCGGGAAGCCGCCGTGAACTTGAACAGATCGTAGGTTTCGCCGTTAGCGGTTTTCCTGCCGTGGAACCTCCCTCCGTACCAGGAGGCTATACCCCTTTCCACCCTGCAGTCCTTGCGGACTTTTATGTCCGGAGCAACCTCCACGAACTCCTCCCTGAGGAGATCCGCCACCATCTCCCTGAACTCCCTTATTTCGGCAAGGGTCTTTCTCTTTTTGGAGGGTCCGAAGTCAGGCAGTGGAACCTCACTTACCCACCCCAAGCCGAGGAACGTCAGAAGGATAAACAGCAGCCTCAACCTGCCCCTCCGGCGAGCTTCCTGTATTTTAACCTGAAATTATCCCGGAGCGTTATCCTCTAAATAGAGAGGTGCTCCCGTGAGAGAGTTCTTCCTGAAGGAAGCCTTAAAGGAAGCTCTGAAAGCTTACGAGCTGGGGGAGGTTCCGGTGGGCTGTGTGGTTGTTCGGGAGGGGGAAATCGTCGGAAGGGGGTTTAACAGAACGGAGGGTTTGAAGGACGCGAGCGCCCACGCGGAGATAGAAGCTCTGAGGGAAGCGGCACGGCACCTGAACAGCTGGAGGCTCAGCGGTTGCTCCGTTTACGTAACCCTCGAACCCTGCGTGATGTGTTCCTACGCCCTCGTCCTCTTCAGGGTTAAAGAGGTCGTCTTTGGAGCGCTGGACGAGAAACACGGAGGTGTTCTTAGCCTCTACAGCATTCTGGACGATCCCAGGCTAAACCACAGGGTAAGGTGGGTTTACCAGCCCTCACCGGAGTGTAGTAAATTATTAAAGGACTTCTTTGCCGGGCGGAGATGATAGTCGGAGTTCTCAGGGTAGAGCTGTTCATTCCTGAGGCTGGATCCCTCAAAAGCAAGAGGAGCGAGATCCGCTCCATAAAGGAGAGGATCAGAAGGAGCTTCAACGCCTCCGTCTCCGAGATAGACAATCAGGACCTCTGGCAGAGGGGAACGCTGGGTATAGCCGTTGTGGGCAGCAGCGCTCCCTTTGTTCAGGAAACCCTCGACAGAATAACGGGCTTCCTGGAGAAAAACTGGGCTCACCTGCTCCTGGAGCTGTCCTCGGAGATACTTCACCTCTGAGGTTTACTTTACCAGCTCACCTATCTTGAAGATGGGCATGTAGAGGGCTATCAGAATTCCCCCCACTATGGTTCCGAGCACAACGATAAGCATCGGCTCTATTAGGGTTATGAGTCCCTCGACGGTCCTGTCCACCTCGTCCTCGTAAAACCTCGCTATGGTGTCTAACATCTCGTCCAGCCTTCCCGTCTCCTCCCCCACCTTGACCATGGCAACGATCAGCTTCGGAAACTGACCTGTTTTCTCCATAGCCGACCACATCGCCTGACCTTCTGTAACGTCCTTCTGAACCCTGTCCACCGCCTCCTTTATGATCAGGTTGCCGGCCACCTTTCCCGCCACCTCGAGAGCCTTCTCTATGGAAACACCGCTCGCAAAGAGGGTAGCCATGGTTCTGCCGAACTTCGCCATGGCGCTTTTCACCGCAAGATCCCCGAACTTGGGGGATTTGAGTATGAGCTTGTGAACACCTCTTCTGAAGCTGTAGTTTCTGGTGTAGAGGATGCGGAACACAACGGAGAACACGATGATGGAACCTATGATGTAGAGAATGTTCTCCCTCAGAACGTTGGACATGTTTATGAGAACCTGGGTCGGCAGGGGCAGGGAGGCTCCAAAGCCCGCGTATATCTCCGCAAAGGTGGGAACGAGGAAGTAGAGGATACCTGTTACTATGACCGTCGCTATGACCAGCACAAAAATGGGGTAAAAGGAAGCGCTCTTGATCTTGCTCTTGATCATGGCGAGCTTTTCGTAGTATTCGGAGGCTCTCATCAGAGCCCTGTCCAGCTCCCCGGTCTCCTCCCCAACGGCAACGAGGTTGATAACCAGCTCGGGGAAGACGTCCTTCCTCCGTGCCATCGAATCCGAAAGGGACATCCCCTCGCTCACGTCCCTGGCAACCTCCCCCACCGCCGTCGCCAGCTTCTTGTTGGGCATCTGCCCCGCCACTATGTCGAGGGCGTCTATTATCCCCACACCTGCGTTAACCATAGCCCCCAGCTGGCGACAGAAGAGGGCGGTGTCCCTGTCCCCTACCTTTCCGAGAAAGAAGGTTCTTCCCTTCTTCTTCTCCTCCTTCTCCTTCTTTACCTCCGGCTCCGCTCCTTCTATGAGCTCGTCCGCGTTTATGAAGTGGTAACCCTTCTCCCTGACCTTCTCCAGCAGGTCGTTGAAGCTCGGAGCCTCGAATACGTCCTCTACAAGATCCCCCGCCTCCGTGTAGGCTCTCACCCGATACTTAGGCATAGAACGTTACCTCTTCAACCCCAGCATCCTCTCTATCTCTTTTATATCGGGCGATGTCCTCACCGCTTCATCGAGGGTTATGAGTCCAGCCTTGTAGAGCCTGTAAAGGCTCTGGTTCATAGTCTGCATCCCGCTCTCCAACTGACCGCTCTGCATCAGGGAGTAGATCTGCTGGAGCTTGTTCTCCCGGATCAGGTTTCTGATACCCGCGTTGGGTATGAGGAGTTCGTAGGCGAGGACCCTTCCGCCCCCCACCTTTGGTAGGAGCCTCTGGGAGATTATACCCTGAAGGGTGAAGGAGAGCTGAACCCTTATCTGATCCTGCTGCTCCGCAGGGAAGATGTCCACTATCCTCGTTATGGTGGATATGGCTGTGTTGGTGTGAAGGGTTCCAAAAACGAGGTGTCCGGTTTCCGCAGCCCTCAGAGCCGTTTCCACGGTTTCCCGATCCCTCATCTCACCCACAAGGATGACGTCGGGATCCTCCCTCAGAGCTGCCCTCAGAGCCTCCGCAAAGGAGTAAACGTCCTGCTCGATCTCCCTCTGATTCACTATGCTCTGCTTGTGGTGAAAGATGTACTCTATGGGATCCTCTATGGTGATTATGTGGTGGGGGAAGTTCTCGTTTATGTAGTTGATCATGGCGGCAAGGGTGGTGGACTTACCCGAACCGGTCGGTCCCGTAACGAGGATCAGACCCATCTTCCTGTGGCACAGCTCCAGAACCTTTTCGCTGAGGCCCAGTTCCTTCACAGGCCTGATCCTGTAGGGCAGTCTCCTGAAGGCGCAGGCTACCGATCCCCTCTGATAGAACACGTTTGCCCTGAACCTGCCTATATCCTTCACACCAAAGGAGAAGTCCACCTGTCCCTTTTCCTCGAGGGTTTTCCTGTGTCTCTCGGACATAACCGAGTAGGCGAGACGCTGGGTCATATCCGGAGTCAGAACGGGGAAATCGTTGAGGAAGCTTATCTTACCGTCGACGCGAACGGCCGGTCTTGCACCGGAGGTGATGTGGATGTCGCTGGCGTCCATGTGGACAGCCCTCTGGATGATATCGATCAGCTTAACGTCCCTTGTCCTTGTCTCTACCTCCAAGGTATCAACCTCCCGTTTTAGGTTGAAATTATACAAAAGGCTTAGCTTGT
>DRNB01000017.1 GCA_011375045.1 Aquifex aeolicus | reverse complement strand
GAAACACATCTGTTTCAAGTGGTATATACTTATAGGTAGGAGGTTTATTAAGTGCCTATAAGGGATTGAAACATAGCTCGGGCGCCCCCCATCCAGTAGCCGTGGAGGGTTTATTAAGTGCCTATAAGGGATTGAAACACGAGAATGATGTTTACTTCACTTACAGAGATCTTGGGTGTTTATTAAGTGCCTATAAGGGATTGAAACCTATTCGGACGTGGATCAGAGAAAGCCGTATATCTTTGTTTATTAAGTGCCTATAAGGGATTGAAACTACGCTTCGGGTTCAAAAGAATCGGCGTAGGCTGGTGTTTATTAAGTGCCTATAAGGGATTGAAACGAGCTTTGAATCTACGACTAAGAGCATATACGTAATTGTTTATTAAGTGCCTATAAGGGATTGAAACAACTTCAGCGCCGAGCAGACATAATAAAAATCCTCACGTTTATTAAGTGCCTATAAGGGATTGAAACAAGGGAGCTTCGCTCATACCTCAACCTCCTTCCACGTTTATTAAGTGCCTATAAGGGATTGAAACTATATCAACCCTGATAACTTCCCAGCCTCTCTCTTTCGTTTATTAAGTGCCTATAAGGGATTGAAACCCGACTTCCTGCTGGTTCTGGAGAGAAAACATCTGGAGTTTATTAAGTGCCTATAAGGGATTGAAACTGGGTCAGAGATACGCACTGTCAAATCTGCTTCTGTAGTTTATTAAGTGCCTATAAGGGATTGAAACTGGAATATATCACAGGGTCGGGGGTAGGACTTGATAGTTTATTAAGTGCCTATAAGGGATTGAAACATATATGACTCAGATATGTCCGAACCCGAAAAAATAGGTTTATTAAGTGCCTATAAGGGATTGAAACATGTCTATGCGCCAATAGTGGGGATACTGATGGTAAAGGTTTATTAAGTGCCTATAAGGGATTGAAACTAGAAAAGGAGCTCAATGAGAAAATCCCCTGGTGGAGAGGTTTATTAAGTGCCTATAAGGGATTGAAACATGGGAAGGGTCAGTATGGGGAAGGTGATGTTTCTGGTTTATTAAGTGCCTATAAGGGATTGAAACTCCTGTAGGTCCTCGTCTGTGGATCCGTCCTCGTGGTTTATTAAGTGCCTATAAGGGATTGAAACTAGAAAAAGGTAGGAAAACACCGTCCGACAAAACCCTCCGGTTTATTAAGTGCCTATAAGGGATTGAAACTTCTATCCTGAAGAAGGAGCTGGGGGTGGAGTATCAGTTTATTAAGTGCCTATAAGGGATTGAAACAGTCTTCTGAAACATACCGCTATCTGGACTATCTGGAGGTTTATTAAGTGCCTATAAGGGATTGAAACGAGCATTACATATCTCGGCGTCGCTCATGCCTTCCTGTTTATTAAGTGCCTATAAGGGATTGAAACCTATTTCTTTGAGAGTGGGTCGCTCGGGTTTTTCACGTTTATTAAGTGCCTATAAGGGATTGAAACCGGGATACTCAACACGAACCCGAACATGTCAGATGGGTTTATTAAGTGCCTATAAGGGATTGAAACTCTGTTTGGGAAGCCCGCAGAGACTCACGCCAGTCTGGTTTATTAAGTGCCTATAAGGGATTGAAACAATCGCACATCATAGACGCTAAGGCTCGTCCTGCGGAGTTTATTAAGTGCCTATAAGGGATTGAAACTATATAGTGTTCGTTCTGTGGTTAGTTTGTTTGTTTTGTTTATTAAGTACCTATAAGGGATTGAAACAGGAGGAGGTGGAGTTCAGCGACGAGGAGCTGGAGAGTTTATTAAGTACCTATAAGGGATTGAAACATAAGTGCGGCTTTCGCTTCTGATATTTCATACTTAAGTTTATTAAGTACCTATAAGGGATTGAAACTGAATGATGTATTGAATGACACCGAAGCGCCTGCGTGTTTATTAAGTACCTATAAGGGATTGAAACTTCTGAGACCCTCAGAGCGAGCCGTCTGTAATATAGGTTTATTAAGTACCTATAAGGGATTGAAACTGTAGTCCTCCACCGCTTCCTCGAAGGTCTCATAGGGTTTATTAGGTGCCTATAAAGGATTGAAACAGCACACCGGTATTCTGGGATTTTGTTGTATTTACTGTTCTTCAAAGAGGAAAAAAGCTTAAGCTACTGAAAACTCCTTTCTGACGAACCTTTTCCAGGTTTCAGGCATATTGTCTAACTCCTCCTGAGCTATCCTGCGTATCTCCTCTGTTAGACCTTTAAGACTTCTGTCCGTGCGAACCTTCACATCGCAGATCTGGGGTTCGTTTATGGGTTTACCGATCTGGGATACGATGTAGCAGTAAGCTTCCTGAACCTCCTCCACCTCCTCCACGACCCGTTCCGCAATCAGGTTCGCCACCACGTTGTATATCTTTCCTATGTGGGAAACGGGGTTCTTGCCAGCCGCGGCTTCGAGACTCATGGGTCTGTAAGGTGTTATGAGTCCGTTGACCCTGTTACCCCTGCCTACCTGTCCGTCGTCTCCCTGCTCCGCTGAGGTACCTGTTACCGTTATGTAAACCGATCCGCTGTCCGGATCGTCCGCGGTGTTCAGGAAAAGCTCCACCTCCCTGTCGGTGAGCGAGCGGGCAAGCTCCCGGATTTCGTTCAGAACAGCTTCCCTCTTTTCAAGGTAATCCCCGAGGGAGGATACGTAGGCGCTCACAAAGGCGCAGGCAACCGTTATCCTTATCCTGCTTCCCATCCTCACACCCATGACCTTGATGTCTTCGCCTACCTCGGGATGTTTTTCCTTTAGGGCAGGGGAGTTCAGGAAGCGTTCTGTTTCGAGAACGATGCGCTCCAGATCGTCTAAGGGTGCGAAACCTACCCCGAAGGAGGTGTCGTTGGCGAGGGGAACCTCACCCTTCTGCTGAAACCTCATGAAGAGATCCACCAGATCCCTGCTTCCGGGTTTTATTCTGGGCTGGACGATAACGTGTCTGTCGGGATCCAGATGGCGTATGTTTTCCCTGATCCACCGCCGGGTAACCTCTATGGCTATCTCGTCCACGGGAAGGAGCCTTCCCTCTTTTTCGCTCAGAGCTCTGCCGACGAGGTATATTTCTATGGGGGATATAACCTCCCCTCCACCGAAGGTAGGATGTGCTACTCCTCCCACCAGAAGAGCCTTGTCGACGTTGTGGTGCATAATGGCTCCAAACTCCTGAAGGTAAAGACGGCACAGCTCCACGGAGAGCTCCTCCGCTATGGAATCGCAGATTGTATCGGGATGTCCTGTTCCCTTCCTTTCGACTATTTCCGCGGACTGAGTGTAAACAGGTTCAAAGGTCATGGGGGTTACCACAACGTTTGCCAACGCACGCACCTCCGAGGATAAAGATTATACCTTCAGAAGCTCCGCTCCGCTGGTCAGAAGGTTGTCGAGCTCCTTCTGGGAGGGAGCCTCCGCGTACACCCTTATGAGGGGTTCTGTCCCGGACGCTCTGAAGAGAAGCCAGCTCTCGTCTTCAAAGATGAGCTTCAAACCGTCCGAGGTGTTGATCCCTACTATTTTTCTTCCCCCCAGCCTGCGGGGTGGGTTCTTTATCAGATCCTTGAGCCTTTCCTTCAGGCGGTCGTCCGCCGGCAGATCTGTTCTTCTGTAATAGGCGGAGCCGTAAGTTCTGAAGACGTCCTCCACTATCTCCGAAAGCTTCCTCCCTGTAAGAGCCATAAGCTCCAGAATGAGCAGTCCCGAAACAAGGCCGTCCCGCTCGGGCAGGTATTCCGGGATGCCGTAGCCTCCGCTCTCCTCCCCTCCGAACAGAACCTTCTCCCTCAGGATCAGCTCGTTGATGTTTTTAAATCCAACGGGGACCTCCCTCAGCTCGATCCCCTCGCTTCTGCACACTCTATCCGCAAGGTAGGTGGTGGATACGGTCTTTACAACGATGCCGTCCTTCATCTTCCTGTGCTTCAGGAGGTGTATCAGCAGAAGGACGAACACCAGCTGGGTGTTGATGAACACACCTCTTTCATCCACCAGAGAGATCCTGTCCCCATCCCCGTCGTTCGCTATTCCTACGTCCGCTTCGCAGGCGCGCACCTTTTCCATGAGTATCCTGAGGTGTTTCTCCACCGGCTCCGGAGCGTGTCCCCCGAAAAGGGGGTCCCTGTAACTTCTGATGGCGATTACCTCAGCCTTTGTTCCCCTCAGAACCTCTCCGAAAAGTCCCGCCGAGGTGCCGAACATGGCATCGTGAACCACCCGCAGGGTTTTCTCCCGGAAAAGCTCAGTCTCTATCCACTCCCTCGCCTTGTTCACGTAAGGGGTTCTGAGATCCACCCTTCCCACATCGCCTTTCCCCGCTACCTGAGGAGACTCAGGGGGTATCCTGCTTTCCACTTCCCTGACAAACTCCGGCGTTGCCGATCCGCCGAAGCTCTCCTTTATCTTGTACCCGTTGTAGCGGGGCGGGTTGTGGGAGGCGGTTATCATCACACCACCGTCGAAGTTAAGATACCTCACGCCAAAGGAGACCATAGGTGTTGTGCAGGCTGATTCGGACAGCGCAACCTCCAAACCCTCGCCTGCGAGGACGGAACACACCTCAGAGGCAAAGTCCTCGGAAGCGAACCTGTAATCGTAACCCACCACCACTGAGCGCAGACCTTTTTCCTTCAAAACCTCGGCGTGTGCCCGGGCGACCCTCCTGACGTTTGCGAAGGTGAACTCATCCCCTATGACAGCTCTCCAGCCGTCCGTCCCGAACCTGATCATGGGGAAGATTTTAACCAAAATGTATAATAAGAGCGACTCATGAAGGTTCTCCTTTACCTGAACACCCTTAGCCGTTTCAACTACGGGAACCTCATGTCCAATCTCGAACTCATGAAGGGTTTTTTGGAGAAAGGGGTGGAGGTTCTCTTTGCGGTCAACAGGAAAACCCCCGACGATGTGGAGGTTCCGGTGGAGGTCCTTCCCCTGAACGCCCGGGGGGATCTCGACAGACCCCTCAAACTCAGGGAGGTTGTGAAAAGGGTTTCCCCCGATGCGGTGGTAGCCAACATGCTGACCCAGATAACCACCGCTTCCTTTGCAAAAAAACTTCTGGGAAGCGCAGGGACAAAGTTTATCGGTATCGAAAGGGACACCAGACCCTGGCACAGAAAGATCTGGAAGATCCCCTACAGAGTTTTCATGAAGAGGGTTTACGAGGGTATGGATCAGATAATAGCTATATCTCCCGCGGTGGAAAGGGATCTGAGGAAAACCTTTTTCCTGAGCCGGAACAGGATAAGGGTCATATACAATCCTGTGGATATCGACCGCATAAGAAGCATGGCTACGGAACCCCTGGAGCGGGAGATGGAGGAGATCTTCGGGGAGAGGGGGGTGCTCGTGTGCGTTGGCAGACTCGACAGGCAGAAGGAACCCCTCCTTGCCTTAGAGGTTTTCAGAAGGGTAAAGGAGAGAAACGGCAACGTGTGTCTGTGCTTTGTAGGCAGCGGTGAGCTCGAAGGTCCTCTGAGGGAAAGGATCCGCAGCTACGGCTTTGAAAGGGAGGTGGTGATCACGGGCTTTAGGGAAAACCCCTACCCGTACATGAAGAGGGCAAAACTGCTGCTGCACACAGCGAGCAGGGAGGGTCTGGGCAGGGTGATTCTGGAGGGGATGAGCCTTGGTCTGCCTGTGGTAGCCTTCTACAACGAGGAGTCCGGCTACAGGGAGGTGGTGGAGGAAGCGGGGTGCGGTTTGCTGGTTCCCTTTGGAGACATCGAAGGTATGGCTGAAGATATTGCAAAGCTCCTCAGGGACGGAGAGTTTTACAGGGATCTCTCGGACAGAGCGCTGAAAGCTTCAGAACGCTTCCGAAGGGATAGGATAGTGGAGGAACTGATGAGCCTGCTATGCTGAGCTACTTTCTCCACAGCTCCCTCCCGAACTTCTCCCTGAGGTCCATCTCCAGAAGGAACGCGTACTTCATGAAGGTGTAAAAAGCGGATACCGCTGAGGCAATAAAACCCCTGACACCGTCCCTGACTCCCCCCTTGAGGAACAGGAGTTTGAAGAAGGTCCAGCAGGGGCGAAGCAGAAGATCCTGAACAGTCGCTCGCTCCCCCCTGCGGTGTTTCTCCTGAGCGGAGATCTTCGCGTACCTTACAGACTTGAGGAGGTGATCTTCGAGACTCCGGAAGGAGTAGTGGTAGAGATCCCCCCGCAGTTTTCCCACGCTACCCTTTATCCTCAGAACGTCGTGGGGATCCCGACCCTCCCAACGGGGATCTGCACTGCGCTTCACGAGGCGGAGCCTCCACTCCGGCTGCCAGGTGTATCTCAGAAAGGACCCGAGGTAGTAGGTCCTGCGGTTGATCATGTAACCATCGAACTCCGGATTGCGGATAGCCTCCCTTATGGAGTTTCGCAGATCCGGCGACACCTCCTCATCAGCGTCTAAGAACAGAATCCACTCCCCCCGGCACTTCTCGAGAGCGGAGTTCTTCTGAGCCACGTGTCCCTTCCAGTCCTCCACGTAAACCCTCGCTCCGAAGGACTGGGCTATCTCCCGGGTTCTGTCGGTGGAGTGGGAGTCAACCACCACTATCTCAGAGGCTATGTCCTTTACGGCTTCCAGGGTTCTACCCAGAATATCCTCCTCGTTGTAGGTTATAAGGGCTACGGAGAGAGAGGGTTTCTCCATGGTGTTACAGTTCCGCCGATACGTTCTTCAGATAAGCTCCTACGGCTTCGCCGTGCTTTAACCTCCACCCTAACCTCTCCAGCGCTATCTCAAGAGCCGACAGGGGAACTACCATATCGAGGGGATCTGCTCCCATGTGAGAGATCCGGAATATCTTCCCTTTGAGCTTACCCTGCCCTCCGGCAATTCTGACCCCCATGCCCAGCATCTCCCTTCTGATGGCGTCAGCGGGAACACTCTCCGGAGGCATGACAGCTGTCAGGGACAGCGAGGGGTTTTCCGGAAACCTCCTGAGCCCGAGAGCACCCAGAGCTTTCCCCAGTCCGTCGGAGATAAGTTTGTAGCGCCTTTCAACCTCCTCCATACCCAGCTCCAGAAGCATCGAAAGGGATTCTCTGAAGGCGAGGATCAGGCTCACCGCAGGGGTCCACGCTGTCTGACCCTCTCTCTGTTTTTTGAGCTCCTCTCTTACGCTGAAGTAGTAAGCCCTGTCCCTGAGACGCTCCTTTGCCTTTTCTGAGAACCAGAGCATCGACAGCCCCGGCGGAAGCATAAAGGCTTTCTGGGATCCGCCCACAACCACGTCCAGACCCCACTCGTGGGGTTTGAGGTTGTAAACACCCAGCGCCGTTATTGCGTCCACAACGAGCAGGGTATCGGTTTCAGCAGTTATGCGGGCGATAGCCCGGACATCGTGGTAGGCGCCGGTGGAGGATTCGGACATCTGCACAAGGATCCCTCTGCAGTCGGGATGTTCTCTGAGAAGCTTCCTTAAATCGTCAGGATCTACACTCTTTCCCCACTCGACCCTGTGCTCCACCACCTTCAGCTTCCACCTGTTGCCAAGCTCAGCCCACCTCTCACCGAACTTCCCCCCAACAACAGCTATAACCTTCTCTCCCTCCTCGAAGAAGTTGAGCACGGAGGCTTCCATAGCCCCTGTTCCGGAAGAGGCAAAGAAAACGAAGTTGTCCTCCTTACAATCTACAAGCTGTTTAAAAAGCTCCCTTGTTTCGAGGAAAGCCTCCCTGAACTCGGGGGTTCTGTGGTGTATTATCTGTCCTCCGAGTACCCGCCTTACTCTGTCGGGAACCTCCACGGGACCCGGTGTAAACAACCTTTCCCCTTTGATCAGCTTCATGGGATACAATTATAATCCGCCGTCCATGCGTATAAGTGGGTTTACCATAGCGAGAAACGCTGTGAAGTTTTACTTTCCCCTGAAGGAGAGCATCCTGTCCATACTTCCTCTGGTGGACGAGTTCATAGTTGCCCTCGGTGATAGCGAGGACGAAACCGAAGAGGTTGTGAGATCCCTGAACTCCCCAAAGATTAGGATCTTCAGGAGGAAGTGGGACGAAAGGCTCTTCAGAGGAGGAGAGATTCTCAGACACGAAACCAACTTCGCTCTGAGCAAATGTTCTGGAGACTGGTGTTTCTATCTGCAGGCTGATGAGGTCGTCCACGAGGAGGATCTTGAGAAAATACGCCACTACTGCGAGAAGTATTTAGAGGACGAGCGCGTCGAGGGTTTCCTCTTTAACTACTACCATTTCTGGGGAGATTACAACCACTACCTTCCCGTCCACGGCTGGTATCAGCAGGAGATAAGAATTGTTCGGAACCGTATAGGTATAGAGTCCTACAAAGATGCCCAGTCCTTCAGACTGAAGGGCAGAAAGCTGAGGGTTGTTCACATTCCCGTTTACATCTACCACTACGGCTGGGTGAGACCTCCGGAAATTCTCGTGCGTAAAAGGGCGGAGCAGGAGGAGATGCACGTGGGAAGGGGAAGCGTGAACAGGAAGGAGCTTCCCGAATTCTTCGATTACGGTCCTCTGGGAAGAATTCCTGAGTTTAAGGGAACCCATCCTAAGGTAATGGAGGAGAGGATTAAGGCTTTCAACTGGTCTGATAAGCTCAACTACTCGAAGGAGGGAAAACCCAGAAGGAAGCCTTTCAAGCACGAAAGGTTTAAGTGCAGATTTATAGACTTTCTCGAAAAGAGAATTTTCAGGAAACCTCTTTTTTCCTACAATAACTGGAAGATCATAGGCGTGGAGAGGTAATGAGACTCCTTCTGCTCCTGACGGTGGCCTCTTTTCCTGTGTCGGTAACGCTCCATCACGGTCTTGTGTCCCTGTGTGTTCTGATTGTTCTCTACAACGTTTTCAGGGAGAGGAAGCTTCCTCAGGGAGGACTTCTTGCAAACCCTATACATCTGTTTAACTTCTCCACCGTAGCTTCCGCTCTCCTTTACATGCCAGAGAAGATAAGAGAGGCTCTGAGTTCCTCCTTCCTCAGGTACGGGTATTTATCTTCCCTGAGGGGGGAGATCAGGGGACCGGACTTCTTTCACCTTCTCAACAGGATCCTTCTTCTGGAGGGGATCCTCCTGCTCCCTGTCTTCGCTTACAACCTCTTTGTGATGAACAGGTACAAACTCCTGTGGGGAAACATGTCCAAGGTGGCGGAGATATACGCCCTCTTTACCCTCGTATCTCTGAGCCTGGCTCTTTACAGGAGAAGCTGGATCTACTTTCTCATTTCAGGGGTTTTCTTCGCCGTTATGATGTCTCCGGCAAGGAGGGCGGAGATCCTTGGTCTCGTTCTGACCGTTTTTCTTATAGTTGCTCTCTACATGAAGCGCAACAGGGCGTATCTCAAGCAGGGGATGGTCTTTTTAGCGGCGGTTGTTGTTCTGCTGACGGGGGGGTTCCTCTACTTTGCGGAACACCAGAAGGATCCGAGGTTTGTTTTAGCCCTGGAGGTGCTCAAAGGGCAGAGGGAGCTGAACGAGGAGACCCTGGACAGACTCTCCACTACCCGCTGGAACAACCTCAAAGCCAGCCTTGTTGTTGTGGGCAGGGATTTCTCTGAGGGCAATATAGTGCCCCTCCTTGTGGGGCACGGGATCTACGGTGGTGGGAAGTTAACCCCACCTCCTCCTAACGGGCTCCCGTACTACGAGGGAATAGGGATAGTGCTGGAGTTTATTCAGAGAGGCGCTCTGGGCGTGATAGCTCTGATACTGATCTTCCTCCGGTCCCTGAAGGTGCTCTTCTCCCTGGATCTGGGGAGAAGGGAAAGTCTGATGCTGCTTCCCTTTGTCTCATACATGGTGTTCTACAACTTTTCGGCCGTGTTTACCCCTTACGTGAACGCCACCCTTCCCGTTGCTCTCCTCATGTTCGGTCTTGCGGAGGGCTACCTCAGACAATCTCGAGAGCGGAGAATATAAAAGGTATCTCGTAATCCGCTGACTCTCTGGAGTCGGAAGCGTGGACGGCGTTCCTTCCTTTGTCTGTGCCGAAGAGGGCTCTTATGGAGCCCGGAGCGACCTTCCTCGCCTCCTCGCTGTCCGTTGGTCCTATGATCTCCCTCACCCTCCGGACGGCGTCCTCTCCCTCGAGGACCGCAGCCACCACAGGACCGGAGGTCATGAACTCCACCAGCTCACCGTAAAAGGGTCTCTCTCTGTGAACTATGTAAAACTGCTTCGCCTGCTCCTCTGTAAATCTGAACATCTTAAGGGCTCTTATCTCGAAGCCTTCCACCACAAAGCGGTCCAGTATCTTCCCCGTTGCACCCTTTTCGACAGCATCGGGTTTGATTATCACCAGCGTTCTCTCCATAGAACTACCCCCCGTGGATCAGAAGTTTTTCGAGCTGTCTCCTTACAGAGGT
>DRNB01000016.1 GCA_011375045.1 Aquifex aeolicus | reverse complement strand
GGCGAGGGCAAGGGGGAGCATTATCTTCCACGCCATCTCCGTAATCTGATCGATTCTGTACCGGGGCAGGGTCCAGTGAAGCCAGAGGATAAAGAGAAAGAGCAGGGTTACCTTGAGGAGAAACCACACGTAGGGAGCGAAGGGACCTAAAAAAAACAGAGGATCCACAAATCCGAGGAAGGGTATGTTTATCGGCGACCAGCCCCCGAAGAAAAGGACCACGGCTATGGCGGACAGGGAGAGAACCTCTATGTACCACTCCACGAGGGGAAATATTCCGAACTTCATACCTCCGTACTCGACGGTGAACCCCGTAACCAGCTCCGCTTCAGCCTCCTGTATATCGAAGGGAACCCTTCCGGTCTCCGCAAGAAGGGAAAACATGTAAACCACAAAGGCAACCGGCTGAACCCAGACGTACCAGAGCTTCTGCTCTATCTGGTTTTCGACTATCTGGTAGGTGGAGAGGGTGCCGGCGAGTATTATGGGACCCATTACCGCAAAGGTTATGGCGACCTCGTAGGATATTATGATCCCCGCCTTTCTCATGGATCCTATGAGGGGATACTTGGAGTTGGAAGCCCAGCCGGCGATCGCAACCGCATAGACCGCAAGGGAGCCGAGACCAAAAACGAGGAGAAGGGCAACGTTTACATCCGTCAGGATGGGTTTTATCTTGTAGCCAAAGAGCTCGAACTCCGGACCGAAGGGAACGACCGCAAACACGAGGGTTGCGGGAACGAGGGCGAGGACAATTGCCAGATTGTAGA
This sequence comes from Aquifex aeolicus, assembly GCA_011375045.1. Classification (GTDB taxonomy): domain Bacteria; phylum Aquificota; class Aquificia; order Aquificales; family Aquificaceae; genus Hydrogenivirga; species Hydrogenivirga aeolica_A. The sequence continues at coordinate 3,789 of DRNB01000016.1, read as the reverse complement.
GAAACCTGTTCCCGTATCTGGGGAACAGATCCTCCTTGGTTATCAGCTTCAGGCCGTCCGCAAGGGGTTGAAGGAGCCCGTGCCACCCCACCACCATGGGTCCCGGTCTCCTCTGAATGTGAGCGGCTACCTTGCGCTCTACCCAGGTCAGATAGGCACCCACCCCCAAGACTATCCCGAGGATGATGAGAATCTTTATCAGAGCTATGACGAGTCCCGCCACTACGCTCTCCATTCACACCTCCTTTTACCTGTCGGTTTCACCCACCACGGGATCTATACTGGCGAGCACCGTAACCGCGTCCGCTATCACCCTGTCCTTCATAAGGTAGGGGTATATGGACAGGTTGTAGTAGGAGGGGGGTCTGACCTTCACCCGATAGGGTTTTATCGCCCCCAGGGAGAAGATGTAGAAACCGAGTTCCCCCCTCGGGTTCTCCCCTGAGGAGTAGATCTCACCGACCGGCACCTTCAGCCCTATGCCGTCGAGGGTCAGCTTGATCTTCTTTTCCTTGGGAACCTCCGCGAAGAAGGGTGCGGATCTGGGTATCTTCTCGAGCTTTGCTACGCACTGCTCTATTATCCTTACACTCTGCTTCATCTCCTCTATCCGCACCAGATACCTGTCGTAGCAGTCTCCGGTTTCACCCACCGGGACGTCGAACTCCACCTCCGGGTAAGCGTCGTAGGGTTCGAACTTCCTCAGGTCGTAGGGGATCCCTGAGCCCCTGATCACAGGACCGGTAACACCGTAAAAGTAGGCGGTTTCAGGCGGGATAACACCCACGTCCCTGTTGCGCCTGAGCCATATCCTGTTCCTCGTAAGAATTCTCTCCCAGTCGTTCAGCTCCCTGATAAAGCGCCTCGTGAAGGACTTTATGACCTCGAGGGCACCCTCGGGTAGATCCATACGAACGCCCCCCACCCGCGGGAAGGATATGGTGAGCCTCGCCCCCGTTATGCCCTCGAGTATGTCCATTATCTTTTCCCTCTCCTTAAAGCAGTAAAGGAATATGGTGAGGGCGCCCAGATCCAGCGCATAGGTTCCCAGCCATAGGAGGTGGGAGTTTATCCTCTGGAGCTCGGAGAGCATCGTTCTGATGAACTTCGCCTTTTCGGGAACATACTCCTCTATTCCCAGAAGCCTCTCCACCGCCACAACCCACGCCTGATTGGAGCATAGGGCGGAGAGGTAATCCATCCTGTCCGTGTAGACGAGGAACTGGTTGTACATCTCGTGCTCCGCTAACTTCTCCACCCCTCTGTGGAGCTGTCCGAGGATTACGTCCGTCTGAACTATCCTTTCCCCCTCCAGATCGAAGAGGAACCACATGGTCCCGTGGGTTCCCGGATGGAGGGGACCCCAGTTGAGAACAATCTGAGCCTTTTTCTTCAAACGCTTGCGTTCGGTTATCTCGAGATCCTCGAGGGTGGGCACGAGGGTGTGGCTACGTTCGTAGTTCATCGTTCCCTGAAGGGGATCCCCCCCTATTACCTCGTTGAGGGAGGGCAGTTCCTGCTCCGGGATTCCCTCGAGGGGAAAGTCCTTCCTGAGGGGAAAGTAGGGGTAGGTGTCCCACATGAAGGCACGCACCAGATTCTCATGACCCTCGTACCGGATACCGAACATGTCGTAGCATTCTCTCTCCGCCCACTTGCCCGCAAACCAGAGCTTTTCTATGGAGGGAAGCGAGCCGCTCGTTCGGGTCTTGATGAGGATCCTCTTCCTCTCATCGACGTTGTAGAGAAGGTAGAAAGCCTGAAAGCGAGACGTTCTGTCCTCCGGATAGGCTATGAGGTTTTCCTTAACAGCGTTCCTGTATTCCTTGTCCTTCTCGAGGACATCCTTCAGATCCACAACAGAGTGATCCAGGAAGAGCTTGTAGCCTCTGCTCTTCAGCTCCTCGAGGAGTGCGATGAGGTTGGTTGTTCTTATGTGAATCGAGGTAACGCTTCCCGATTCAGCAACCTCGAGTTCGGGGAACCTTTCCCTTAGATCGAGAAACTCCTCCTTCTTAGCCCAGGGCATAGAGCCTCCTCCTGCGTCCGCACTTGAACGTATCCTCAATCATTCAGCCTCACTCCTCCTCCATTTCGAACTGCCAGTTGAGCGCTCCCTTTCGCCAGGCGTACAGAAGACCGTAGGTTAATATAAGGACGAACAGGAACATTTCAACGAAGCCGAACACCCCCAGCCATCTGTAAACAACCGTCCAGGGGAAGAGGAACGCAGCCTCGATGTCGAAGAGGAGGAGCAGGAGACCGAGCAGGTAGTAACCCTGATGGAAGGTTGTCTGGGCGCACTCGTCGTAGAGGGGCACCCCACACTCGTAGGGGTAGTCCTCATACTCCTGAGGCGTTCTGGGACCAAACAGCCAGTTGAGGGAGATCATGACCGCCGCTATCCCCACCATAATGGCGAAGAAGAGCAGGAAACCTATATACTCCATACCCTTCACCTCGTAAAGAGACTCTCGGAGGCGGAGTCTATCAGACTCCACACCACACCCGGCATCACGGCAAGAGCAACTGTAAGAACCGTAAGGAAGAGCAGGGAAACCGCTTCCAGATAACCGCGTCCCCTCAGAGAAAAGTCCTTTTCCTTCTCCTTCATGAACATGAGCACAACAAGTCTGATGTAGTAACCCGTCGATACGGCTGTGGACACGATCATCACCAGGGCGAGCCACCAGAGCCTGTCGAAGGAAAGAGCCATAAACACAAGCGTCTTACCCACGAAACCCACCGTCGGAGGAACTCCCAAGAGGGCGAACATGTAGATCATAAAGGCGAGAGCCATGTAGGGTATGTTGAATCTCATACCAGAAAAGTCGTGGATCTGATTGCTCCACCCCTCCGACCTCTCCAGCACGGCGATCACGAAGAAGGCGCCCGCGGACATGATGGCGTAAACGACGAGGAAGTAAACAACCGCCTTGAGACCTATGACCTCTGTTACCGCAACCCCGGCGAGGATGTAGCCGGTGTGGGCTATGGAGGAGTATGCCAGAAGCCTTTTTATGTCCCTCTGCACCAGAGCCACCAAGTTTCCGTAGAGCATGGTTACGGCGGCTATCGTCCCGACGGTTATCATCCAGGCAAAGGCGAACTTTTCCTGAAGCAGAGGCATTATGCGAACCACCGGGATAAAGAAGGCGAGCTTCCCAACGGACGCCATGAAGGCGGTTACGGGGGTCGGTGCTCCCTGATAGGCGTCCGGTAGCCAGAAGTGGAAGGGAACCGCTCCTATCTTCACCGCAAACCCGATCAGGAACAGAACAAGCCCGAGGATGAGGTAGTGGTGGTCCGTCCCTTCGTAAGCGAGGATCTCCCTCAGATCCAGAGATCCTGCGTATATGTACATGAAAACCGCTCCGTAGGAGGCAAGGGCTATGCTCAGTCCCCCTAAGATGAGGTATTTGAAGGCGCCCTCCTTGGCGACGAAGGATCCCCTCAGCAGGGACGTCAGTATGTAAAACCCTATAGACACCAGCTCCAGAGAAACGTAAATCACTATAAGGTTATAGGAAGAGGCTAATATCATAGCCCCTAAGAGGGTGAAGGAGAGCATGTAGTAAAACTCCCCGTAGAAGGAACGTCTGTGGTTGTAGTATCTCTGAGCGAAGGCGAGGACCGTCAAAGCTATGGAGATTTCAAATATCTTTACGAGGGTTCCTAAGGGATCTCCTGTAAAGCTTCCGTAGAAGGTATCACCGCTGAGGCGTCCCGACACACCCGTAAGCATCAGCGCCACGATGAAGCCTATGGCGGTAACGCCAGGAAGCACCT
>DRNB01000015.1 GCA_011375045.1 Aquifex aeolicus | reverse complement strand
TGGACGCGGGTATAGGGAGCGCCGTCGACATCCCGCCGGTTATGGAGCTGGGGGTGGACGGAATACTCACGAACACAGCCCTTGCGGAAGCCAAGGATCCCGTGAAGATGGCGGTCGCCATGAAGTACGCCACCATAGCCGGAAGGCTCGCTTACCTTGCGGGAAGGATGCCGAAGAGAACCTACGCGGTGCCCTCCTCCCCCACGGGAGGGGTGCCCTTCAAGGGATGAAGAGGGTCGTCATCGTAGGGTCCGGCATCTCCGGGCTCTCCCTTGCCTTCAGACTTAAAAGGAGAGGCTGTGAGGTTACCCTTTACGAAAAGGAAGGTGAAGCGGGAGGGAACATAAGGACCCGCTCGGAGAGCGGGTATCTCTTCGAACTCGGTCCCCAGACCATCCTTGCGGACGAGAAGATCCTTACCTTCTTCAGGGAGCTGGACCTGAAACCCCTCAGAGCCGAACCCTCCTCCAAAAACAGGTTCATATACAGGGACGGCAGGCTCGTCCCCCTGCCCCTGAACCCCGTGGCGTTCCTGACCTCTCCCCTGCTCTCTCTGAAGGCGAAGCTGAGGGTTCTGAAGGAACCCTGGATCCCCCCCTCCGCCGGAGAGGAGGAGAGCGTGGCGGACTTTGTGAGGAGGCGTCTCGGAGCTGAGTTTCTGGACTACATAGTGGCTCCCTTCGTATCCGGCGTTTACGCAGGCGATCCCGAACAGCTGTCCGTGCGCTACGCCACGAGAAAGGTTTACGCCCTCGAGAGAGAGTTCGGTAGCCTCATAAGGGGTGCCCTGAAGAAGAAAGCCCTCGGTCCGGGGGGTGTTCTGATCTCCTTCGAGGGAGGTCTGAGGGAACTGGTGGAGAGGCTGTCTCAGGAACTCGAGGTAAGGAAGAGCTGTTCTGTCCTCAGCGTGCGCAGGAAAGGGGAGGGTTTTCTCCTCGAAACCTGCAGGGGTGAGGATGAGACCGAAACCCTCGTTCTCTCCTGTCCCGCCTACACAACCGCCTCGCTCCTTGCGGAGATCTCGGGGGGAGCTTCCCGAGCCTTCGAGGAAATAGACTACGTTCCCCTCGTGGTGGTGAACGTGGGTGTGAAGAGCGGCAGGGTGCCTGAGGGTTTTGGTCTGCTCGTTCCCAGACGGGAGGGTAAGAGGATTCTCGGTGTGATCTTCTCCTCGAAGCTCTTTCCCGGCAGAGCTCCGGAGGGAAGGGATCTCCTCACAGTCTATCTGGGGGGTGCGACGGACAGGGAGGTGATCGATCTGAGCGAGGAGGAGGTTACCGACATCGTGGTTCGGGAGCTGAAGGACATCCTGAACACGGAAGATCCGGAGTTTGTCCACGTTCAGAAGTGGAGGAGAGCCATTCCCCAGTACGGGATAGGCTACGGCAGATACCTCAACCTCGCCTCGGAGCTGGAGAAAAGCCACAGGGGTCTCTACCTGACGGGGAACTACCTGAGCGGTGTCTCGGTGGCTGACTGCCTGAGGAACTCCGAGGAGGTTCTCCGGAGGATGGAGGAGGCGGGTGAACTCCCTCGTTGAGTTCGCGGTCAGCTTTTACGTGGGGGAGGTCAGGGATTACCTCCTCTACAGCAAACTGGCGGAGCGCTTCAGAAACAGCGACGTAGGCGCTGTCCTCGAAGAAACCGCCCGCACGGAGAGGGAACACGCTCTCTTCTGGGAGGAGTTCCTCAGAAGAAGGGGTGTCGAACCCCCCTCGCCCGGCGGACCTCCGCTCCTTCATCTGCTCCTTGGCAGGCTCCTGGGTATCTATCTCATACCCCTGCTGGAGATGGGGGAAACAGGAGCCTACACCCGCTACTACCGCTTTCTGAAGGAAAAAGGGGAGGAGCTTTCTGAAGAGGAGAAGGAGAAGCTCCGCTCCATCATTCTGGAGGAGCTTTCCCACGAGGACTTCTTCCGGAGGAAGGTGGAGGCGCTCGGACTGGCGAACGTGAGGGACCTTGTTTTGGGGACAAACGACGGTCTTGTGGAGCTTCTGGGTGTAGTTGTGGGTCTGTCAGCCGTTTACAGGGACAGACCTGAGCTTGTAGGGATCAGCGGTGTTGTGGTGGGTCTTGCGGGTGCTATATCCATGGGAGCGGGAGCCTTCATCTCCGTCAGATCCCAGAGGCAGGTGAACGAAGCGGTCAGGGAAAAGGAAAGGATCCTGTCGGATCTGAGGGGAGCACCCTTCACGGAGGGGGTGGCGCCGGAGGAGAACGAGATCAGATCCGCCCTCCTCACGGGGTTCGCCTACCTGCTGGGTGTTGTCTTCCCTGTAAGCCCCTTCTTCCTGACCGACAGCTCACCGGTTGCCCTCCTGCTCTCTATCAGCTTGGCGCTGGTGGTGCTGAGCGGGGTCGGTGCCCTCGTTGCCCTTGCGTCGGGTCTGCCCTTCAGGAGGAAGATAACGGAGATGGTGGCTGTCGCAGGCTTTGCCGCCGGAGTCAGCTATCTGCTCGGCGCCCTGGTCAGATCCCTCTTTGGTCTGGATCTCTGAGGGAGTAAAATTTATTAAAAACCTCCCCGGGAAAGGAACCATGGGTGAAAAAGCCTGCGTGATACTGGCTGCCGGAGAAGGCAGGAGGCTTGGAGCCCGCAAGCAGTTTCTCGAGGTTGCCGGTAAACCCCTCTTCCTGTTCTCCGTCGAGAAAGCCCTCAAGATCTTCGA
>DRNB01000014.1 GCA_011375045.1 Aquifex aeolicus | reverse complement strand
TGATGTAGTCAGCGTGTCCCGGGCAGTCCACGTGAGCGTAGTGGCGCTTGGCGGTTTCGTATTCCACGTGGGTGATGTTTATGGTAATACCTCTTTCCTTTTCTTCTGGAGCCTTGTCGATTTCTTCGTATTTGTAGCATTCAGCCTTGCCACCCTCCACGAGTCCTGCGGCGAGGACGCAGGTGATAGCGGAGGTGAGGGTGCTTTTTCCGTGGTCAACGTGTCCTATGGTTCCCACGTTCACGTGCTCCTTTGTCCTTTCAAACTTCTCCTTAGCCATCTCTATCCATACCTCCCGTGATTTTAAAGCTAACAGAATATAATAATTCCATTTTACAGGAAACACAAGAGCAAAGGAGCCTGTGGTGAGGGCTGAAGGACCCGGATCCGCATGTGCTCCCGACGGAAGTCTACGGAAGCTCCCCGAAGCTAAAGTGCTATAGAATTTGGAGAAAGGACATAAATCAAGAGGTGGTGAGTATGGCGTTGGATGTGAAGACTCACAAGTTCTTCAGCGTACTGGAGAACGTCTTTGTAGGGGAGAGGATCGAAGGAGAAGGGGGGTATGTAAACCTCCTGAAGGTGAAAAGTGAGTTCTTTAAAAGGAGAGTTAAGCCCGAGCTTGAAAATTTAATAGAGAAGGAAACTAAGGAGTTTCCAGAATTCAGGGAGGAGCTTTTAAACAAACTCTACAATTTCTTTCATAGATACCTTAACGAAACAGGAACACCTCTTATAGGGCTCACTCCTTACTATTCGAGCACATACGACCGGATATACGATGAAGGGGACGTTAAGCTTTACTGGAAAACTTCAAGACACTACTACATAAAATCCGACAGAATTTTTAAGAACATAGAGGTTGAAACGGACGGTTTCAGAATATACTTTGACGTATCTTCTCTCGAATACAAAAAAAGCAATGAGAAGAAAAGTTTAGTCTATAAATTCGGAGACTATAATAAAGAAGAGAAAAGGTTGACGCTGAGAGTATATTACAGGGAGGGAAACAGAGCAACCAGGATCGATTACATAAGAAGGGAGATAAAGAAAAGGACAGGAGCGGGACAATACACGCAAGACATTCCCTCCGAAGAGGTCATAGCTAAGGCTATAAAGGTTTTCGAAAAGCAGGGGAAGATCGATTACTTTATATGTAAGGATGCGAAAGCCTTCCTCAGAGAACAGTTTGATCTCTGGATGTATCAATACGTGTGCGGTCTCGCAGGGCACAAAGATACCACCGTCTGGTCTGAAAAAAGAATAAAGCAACTTCAAGCTCTTAAGGGAATAGCTTATCGTGTAATAGACTGGATATCTGTGTTTGAAAATGAGCTTCTTAAGATCTGGTTGAAACCTCGTTTTGTTTTTAACTCTAATTATGTGATAACCCTTGACAGAATTGCAAAAAAGGAAGGAGGAGTAAGTATAATAGAGAAGTTGCTCTCCCATCCAAATATAGATAAACAGATAAGTGAGTGGAGAGAACTTGGAATCGTAGACGAGAGCTTTAAAAAAGAGGGAGTTCTTCAGGAGTATCTTGGTGGAAAAACACTCAATCCCGAATATCAGTTTTTACCGATCGATACCAGATACTTTAAAAACTTGGAACCTGAAATCCTTTCACTGTTTGAAAACCTTGATGAGGAACTCGATGGATGGCTCATAAAAAGTGAAAATTTTCAGGCTTTAAATACCATTCTTCCGAAGTTTAAGGCAGAAGTTCAGACCATATACATAGACCCACCCTTTAACAAAGGACAGGATGCGGATTACGACTACGTGGTGGAATACAAAGATTCCACGTGGATCACCATGCTCGAAAACAGGATAAGGTTGGGAAGAGAGTTGCTGAACGAGAAGGGGAGCATTTTTGTCAGGTGCGATTACAACGGGAATATGTATGTGAGGATGCTTTTGAATGAGATCTTTGGAGAAGAAAACTTCAGGAATGAGCTTGTGGTGAGCAGAACAAAAAAAATTTTTGCCGGCGTTAAGGGTTATAATGTAGCGAACGATAGTCTGTTCTTTTTTTCAAAAACTGAGAATTTCAAATTCTTTGCCCAGTATAAGAGGCGAAGTAGGGAACGAAAATGGCTGAACATGCACTCTCCCGGTGAAAGAAAGCCTCCAGAAAGGGTTATATTAGGGAAACTGTATTATCCACCCAAGGGTAGACACTGGACTTTTGTTCAGGAAAAGATACACGAGCTGGAAAAACAAGGAAGAATAAGGATAAATGAAGACATAGAGTATGTGGACATGCTGGGTAACAGGGTCAAAGGGATGCCGCAGTATTTGACCGGAGAGGAGGAGTTGCTTGACTCTAACTGGACTGACATCCCCGGGTATTCTCAAATCCATAACTTTCAAACTGAAAACTCCGAGATGCTCCTTAAGCGCGTTATAGGATCTACCTCTAACGAAGGGGATTTAGTTCTGGACTTCTTCTTGGGGAGTGGAACAACGACGGCAGTGGCACATAAGCTGGGGCGAAGGTGGATAGGGATAGAGATGGGGGAGCATTTCTGGACTGTCGTTTTACCAAGGATGAAGAAGGTGTTAGCCTACGACAGATCAGGAATATCGAAGGAAAAGGATGTCAGGGAAAGATACAACAGGGACAGAGCGGGCGGTTTCTTTAAATACTTTGAGCTCGAACAGTACGAAGAGATCCTGAGAACAGTAAAATACAGCGATGTAAAGGAGGACCACGAAAACTTTCCTGAGGAGTGTATCTTCGCCGTGGACACCAAGCTCCTTGAAAGTGTCGAGAGGGAGGGTGATGAACTTCTATTTAATCCTGAAAAGCTTTACCCTGACAAGAGGATAGACCTTGCGGAAACCATATCCTGTCTCAGGGGAAAGAAAATCAAGAAAATTACAGAAGACTTCCTTGAGTTTGAGGATGGTTCTCAGGTTCCTGTAAAGAAGGGAAGGGTAGCAGTATTCGAGGTGGCTTCCGCCCTCTGGTGGAGGTGAAGAGGATGGCTATAGAAGTAAAGGAGGAAAAATTTGGAAGTAGACCTTCCATGTTAGAGCCTCTTTTTAAGCAAAATGAAATTTTTTATGAGAAAAATATTTTTGTAATCACATGTAGGGGTGAGTTTAACAGGAGCACTCCCAGTAGATACTTAATATTGAAGGAGTTTCTAAGCTCAGAAGAGATGCAGAGCAGATTCCTGGAGACAATATCTAACTTTTTGAAGGATTTTATGAGGGACAGAGTGTGGGGATGTCATCTGGACGAAGGAAAGGAAGCGGTTAAGCTTCTGTATAAAGGTGAAACCTTCACCTTCAGCTATAGAGATTTCAAGGAGCTTCTATTGGAATCAATGGACTGCAAATTTGAAAGGTCTTCGGCAAGGGGTAGCGATGAAGCAACGCCGTTGAGTAGATTTTTTAGAGAATATCTCGGGAAATCTGTATCTGTAACGGATCTTGACTTCTTTATACCTTCATCCGGATACTTTCTGGAGGAGAAAACCTTTGTGTTAGAGGAAGACGGAGGACCGGAGGTATACATAGGCTTGGGACAATTCATATCTCTCAGGGAGCTGAGGACAGATATTCTGAATCCCAGGGCGAAGATCCTTCTAATATACACTGAAGATGCACGCATCTTCTACCTAAAGGAGCTCAGCGGTAAAACGGAGTTCAGGAGAAAAACTGTCCCGGGCTGGGGTTCGGGGGTATCAGTTCGGCTGGACAAAACCTTGGAATACGAGGAGTTTATAAAGATGTTGCGGGGATGAAAACTATGCTGCAGGATTTTATAGAATCCCTTCCTCCTTTAGAGTATCCTTTGGATCCTGAGGATTTCTCCGGGAAGATAAAACTCTACGATTACCAGCAGAAGGCTCTCAGAAATGCTCACAGACTTCTCTTTTACTACTATCAGGAGATAAAGGAGGAGCGATCGAAACTCTGGGAGGAATACAGAAAGAGGGGGTTCCGGGAGAAGTGGACAGCAAGCTCTGAGATACTGAAGGAATACTTCAGGAGGGAGGAGCTAACCTATCAGACCTTTGTGAACAGGGGAAGCTTCTGGATGGCTACAGGCTCGGGGAAAACAGTAGTAATAGTCAAGCTCATAGAACTTCTCGATTACCTTATGAGGGAAGATGTTATCCCCGAACGAGATATACTCTTCCTGACGCAGAGGGATGACCTGATTCTCTCTTTTAAAAAACACGTGGAGGAGTATAACAGAGGGAGAAGCAGGAAGATTATCCTTGAGGAGCTTAGCAAGCTCAACTACAGGAAGGCAAATCCCCAGCTCTGCGATAGAGACAACATACTTGTCTTCTACTATCGGTCTGACCTTATTTCGGACAGGAGGGGGGACAAAATTCTTGACTACAGATACTATCACAGTAACGGAGGATGGTATCTGATTCTGGACGAGGCACACAAGGGAGATAACGAGGAAAGCAAGAGAAAGCAGATATTTATGGTTTTTACAAAGAGGGGTTTCATGTTCAACTTCTCGGCTGCTTTCACCGACACCTTCGACAGAGTAAGCACCGTTTACAGGTTTAATCTCGCAGATTTCGTGCGACAGGGGTATGGAAAGCATATAGCTGTGATGAAATCGCAAACCACAGCCTTCAGAAAGAAGGGGGCGGAGTACACCGAAGAGGAGAAGAAGGATGTAATTGCCAAGCTTCTCCTGCTCACAGGGTTCCTCAGAAAAATGCGAAGCGACGGGTATCCCTCACCCCTTGCGGTTGTTCTTGTTAATACAGTAAACACCGAGGAGGCGGACTTGAGGTTATTTTTCAGAGAGCTCTTCCTGGTGGCTGAGAGAGGACTTGAGGAAGATACGTTTCTGAGACTGAGGGATGAGCTTGTAAGTGAACTGAAGGAGGTGGAGTTCTGGGTAGAAGGAGGAGGACTGAGGGAGAGTGAAGTCGAAAAGCTGTGTGAGTTCACTCCGGGCGACTTTTATCGATACTTCTTTTCCTCAGCCGGACCTTCGGAGGTGGAGGTGGTGTATCATCCCGAGAACAGACAGGAGCTTGCATTCAAACTGAGGGGTGGGGACAGACCCTTTGCTTTGATAAAGATCGGGGACGTTGTGGACTGGCTCAAATCTGTCTCGGAAGGACTTGTTATTAACGAAACCTTTGAAAGGGAAGATTACTTTCTGAACATCGATGAGTGGGACAGCATAAGCTTGCTTGCGGGCTCGAGGAGCTTTTATGAAGGCTGGGACAGTCCAAGACCCAGTGTAATTATGTTTATAAACATAGGAAGCAGAGATGCCCAGAAGTTTATTCTTCAGTCGGTAGGAAGGGGCGTAAGGGTGAAGGTAAGGGAGCACCGGAAGAGACGAGATCTAATAAGGTGTCTGGAAACGCTCTACATTTTTGCTACAAACAGAAAGGCAGTTCTCTCAGTTGTTAGCGAAACGCTGGAAAGAGAAAGCAGGGAAGCTGGAAAAACTAAAGCCGCGGAAAAAAACACCTCTGTGAAGGGAAAGAGGGAGGATCAGCTCAGATTCTACGCGGGGGAGGAGGATTTTAAAGAGGCAGTATCTTTTATAAAGAATGTAGAAAGCGATGCGGTGCTCTGTATCCTTACGGGCAGGGATTTAAGAGCTGTCAGGGAGGTAAAGCGGACGCTCTTAGACTCCGGTGGGGTGGTTCACATATCCGGTAGAAGAATATTCAGGGACCCTCTGACTCTCTTAAGTAAACTTGGAGATTTTATATCCGCTGTTCCTTCGGAGGGTGGCAACCGGAGCACTGAAGACAGCTTCCCTTGACAGTTAGAGGGTCTGGTTGTTATATTTTTGTGTGCTTCAAGGGGAAGCTATGGAAGGATACGGGGCTATTTTTGTCTTTGCGCTCATCGCTGTTACCGTAGGTCTGGTGTTTGCCTTTATGAACGATATAATGGGAACCTTCAGAAAGGATCCCCTGGAGGATTACCCCTACGAGTGCGGTGTTCCCCTTTACGATCCGGAAGCCCGGGGGACCTTCAAGCAGGGGTACTATCTCCTCGGACTTCTCCTCATCCTCTTCGATATAGAAGTAGCCTATCTGTTTCCCTGGGCGGTGGTCTTCAGAGACATAGGGCTGTACGGACTCATAGAGGCGGTCCTGTTCATATTCATCCTCGCTCTGGGCTTCGTTTACGCCTGGGCAAAGGGAGCCCTCAGATGGCAGACCTGACCGGGAGGTAGAGATTATGGCTTCCATAAACTCCAACGGCTTTGTTACCACAACGGTCGACGAGCTCCTGAGATGGGGCAGGAGGAACGCTCTCTGGCCTGTTACCATAGGACTCGCCTGCTGTGCCATAGAGATGATGCATGCCGCCGCCTCCCGATTCGATTTAGACAGGCTGGGCGTTATCTTCAGGGCGTCCCCCAGACAGTCGGACGTTCTCATAGTGGCGGGAACGGTTGTGAACAAGGTTGCTCCCATGCTCAAGCTGATCTGGGATCAGATGCCGGATCCCAAGTGGTGCATAGCGATGGGCGGTTGTGCCAGCGCGGGAGGTCCCTTTCCAACGTACTCTACCCTTCAGGGTATAGATAGAATAATACCTGTCGATGTTTACGTTCCGGGGTGTCCGCCAACCCCTCAGGGGTTGATCTACGGGATACTCCAGCTCCAGAGAAAGATAAAGGAGCGGGGTATCTCCAGGTACGACAGGGAGTTCGAGGAGTTCAGGAAATCGGTCGAGAAGGAGGGACTCATAGCTCCGCAGGATACGACCGTTTGAGGAGAGGTGGATGCCCTGGATTAACAGAGCGGCGGTAGAGAGGGTAATAGGTGCCTTCGGTAGCGATGTAGGTGTCTTTACCGGAGACCACATTGCGGGTTTCGAGGTATCCAGAGGCAGGCTCAGGGACCTTCTCCTTTACCTGAGGGACAGAGAGGATTACGTTCACTTCGTCGATATGTCCTGCACCGACTTCCCCCAGGACCCCCGCAGGTTCCGGATCCTCTACATCCTCTACAACCCGGCCGAGAACGAGAGGGTTGCGGTGAGGGTGTGGGCGGAGGGCGGTAAGCTCCCGACCGCCTCCGATCTGTGGAGGGGAGCCAGATGGGCGGAAAGAGAGATCTACGATATGTTCGGTGTGGAGTTCGAGGGACATGAAAACCTGCGGAGGATGTTCCTGTGGGAGGGTTACGAGCACTTCCCCCTGAGGAAGGACTTTCCCCTCGGAGGGATCCCGGAGCAGGAGCTTCCGTCGCTGACGGAGGTGCTTCAGGGCAGAACCGATCCCCCCTCCCACGATTTCGAACTCACCCACACGAGGGTGGCTACCCTCGAGGATCTGGAGCGAACCGAAAAGGCTCGTCTGAGGAAGAAGGCTCAGCTCGTTCTCAACTGGGGTCCCCTCCACCCGGGAACCCACGGAACGATCTGGTTCCTCTTCGACCTGGAGGGGGAGTTCGTTGTTCAGACGGACATAATCCTGGGACAGCTCCACAGGGGAATGGAGAAGATAGCGGAGAACCTTCACTACTTTCAGTTCCTCCCCTACACCAACAGGATGGATTACATATCCTCCATATGCAACGAACTCTCCTACGTAACGGCGGTCGAGAAGCTCCTGGGCATAGAGGTTCCCGAAAAGGCGAGGTATATAAGAACCATGTTCGCGGAACTCCAGAGGATAAACTCCCACCTCCTCTGGCTGGGAACGGGTGCCCTCGATCTGGGTGCCCTTACCGTGTTCCTTTACTGCTTCAGGGAAAGGGAGAAGATAATGGATCTTATAGAGGGTAACGCCGGCTACAGGCTGACCACCTGCTTTCTCAGGATAGGCGGGGTTCACTACGATCTGGCTGAAGGAACTCTCGATGTGGTTAAGGCTTTTGTGAAGGACTTCCCCAAGAGGCTGAAGGAGTACCACACCCTTCTGACCAGAAACAGAATATGGCTACGGAGAACCAAAGGTGTCGGAATCATCACGAGGGAGGATGTCCACAGCTACGGACTCTCGGGTCCCGTGGCAAGGGGGTCTGGGGTTCCCTACGACATAAGGAAGCTGGAACCTTACGCCGCCTACGACGAGGTGGAGTTCGACGTTCCCGTCGGTGAAACGGGGGACGTTTACGACAGGTATCTGGTGCGGATGGAGGAGATGGCACAGAGCGTAAGGATAATAGAGCAGTGTGTGGCAAAGCTCGAGAAGATGCCCAGATCCGCACCTTACCTCAACAAGGATCATCCAGCCGTTATGCCACCCCGATCGGACGTTTTTAAGGCTCTGGAGGATATGGTTCAGACCTTCAGGATCGTGGTTCACGGCGAAAAGGCGCCCCCCGGAGAGGTTTTCTCCTCCGCCGAGAATCCGAGGGGTGAGCTGGGTTTCTACATACTCTCCACAGGTGAGGGCAGACCTTACAGGCTGAGGATAAGGTCGGGAGCCTTCTACAACCTCTCCATATTCCCGAAGCTTATAGAGGGTAGAACCATCGCGGACGCCATCGCCCTTCTGGGAAGTCTGGATCCGGTGGTGGGTGAAACCGACAGGTGAGGATGGGCTATGGGTGAGTTTTTCGTTTCGCTTCTGGTTACCCTTGTGAAGATCGGGGTTGTCTTGGGTGTGGCTCTGGGGCTCGGAGCCTATCTGACCTGGGTGGAGCGCAAAGTGGCTGGCCACATTCAGGCTCGCCTCGGACCTACGGTGGTGGGACCTTTCGGTCTCCTGCAGCCCCTTGCGGACGGTCTGAAGCTGATGACGAAGGAATCCATCATCCCGAGGGGTGCCGACGTTCCGGTTTACTATCTGGCGATAATGATGGCGGTTGCGCCCTCCATACTCCTCTTTTCGGTAATACCCTTTGGACCTGAGTTCACGGTCTTTGGCTATCCGGTGAAGCCCATAATAGCGGACGTGAACATAGCGATACTCATCGTCTTTGCCATGGGATCGCTGGCGGTTTACGGGACCGTTTTCTCCGGCTGGGCTTCCAACTCCAAGTACGCCTTCATAGGCTCCCTCCGGAAGGCGGCGGTGATCATCGCCTACGAGGTGGTCCTGGGTTTCGCGGTTCTGGGGGTGATCCTTCTGGCGGGCACCATGAGCACCACGGGCATAGTGGAGGCTCAGATAGAGCGAGGGGTGTGGTTTGTCTTCTATCAGCCCGTTGCCTTCATCCTGTATCTCTTCTGCATGCTTGCGGAATCAGGAAGGGTTCCCTTCGACATACAGGAAGCCGAGGCGGAGCTGGTTACGGGTTACAACGTGGAGTACGGGGGCATGAAGTTCGGTGCCCTGCCGATGGCGGAGTGGTATCTGAACGTTATGGCTCTGTCCGCCATAGCCGTGGTGCTCTTTCTCGGAGGCTGGTCCGGTCCGCGCATCCTCGGACCCCTGTCCCCTTACTTCTGGTTCCTGGCAAAGACGTTCGGTCTGGTCTTCTTCGTGATGTGGCTACACTGGACGCTGCCGCGGTTTCAGGCTAAGGACGTTACGGAGATAGCGTGGAGGATAATGCTCCCTCTCGCCCTCCTGAACGTTGTGGTTACGGCGACGGTAGTTTACTTTTTCGGAGGTAGCTGATGGGTGTGAAGAGGGTCAGCAGAAGGGACGTTCTCAACGTAGTTGAGACCATATTCTTCATAGATTTCCTGAAGGGGCTGTCGGTTACCCTCAGGAACATGCTCAGGAAACCCATCACCACCGAGTACCCGGCGGAGAAGCTGACTCCCCCCAAGAGGTTCAGGGGTGCTCACGGACACTTCGTCTGGGACGGTTCGGAGCCTGACTCCCTCAAAGCCATAGAGCGCTACATGAGCTACGAAAAGGGCAAGAGCAGATGTGTAGCCTGCTACATGTGCCAGACCGCCTG
>DRNB01000013.1 GCA_011375045.1 Aquifex aeolicus | reverse complement strand
CGATGGGAATCGCCTTGCCCCGGAGCTTCCACCTCTTGATCTGCCGGCAGGCTTCTTCGAGAACCCACAGCCCTATTTCGTGAATCAGTCCCTCCTCCTCCGCGAGGGGAAGGAAGCGCATCGGAGGCACCATCTCCCCCTTCCTGACCCACCTGATCAGCGCCTCTACCCCTACCATCTCTCCCGTGCGCAGATCGATCTTTGGCTGGTAGTGGAGAACAAACTCCCCTTTCTCGAGAGCCTCTCTGAGATCCGTTCTGAACTTCAGGCTCGTCTCGGAAGCCTTGACGATATCCTGAGAGAAGAAAACAACGCTGTTTCCGCCCGTCCTTTTGGAACGCTGGAGCGAAGCCGTCGCGTTGGCACACAGGAGATCCGGCGCCTCCGTATCGGAGGGAAAGATGGACACGCCTCCGGAAAAGGTTACGTAGATACTGTGAGAGTCTATCTCCAGAGGCTTAGAAAAGTGCTTGCGGACCCTCCTCATCAGCTCCAACACAGCCCTCACCGGATCCGAGGAAACGAGGAGAACGGCAAACTCGTCGGAGCCTGTCCGGGCGATCAGATCCGTCCTCCTTACAAGGGATCGGAGGGACTCCGCTATGGAAACGAGCAGTCTATCGCCGGCAGCCTGTCCGAGAGCCTGATTTATCTCCCCAAATCTGTCCACATCGAGTACAAGAAGGGCAACCGATCTGCCCGACGATCGGGCAAAGTTGAGGGTCTGCTCCAGATACTTTATAAAGTGGAGTCTGTTGGGAAGTCCGGTCAGGGAATCTGTTTTAAGTCTCTTCTCCTCCTCAGCCTCTATCCTGAACTTTCTGAAACCGAAGGCTATATCGTGGACTACCTCCGTTAGCAGATCCAGCTCTGAGTTAGAGAAGTTTTCCCCTTTTTCCTTGGAAACAAGGAGATAACAGGAACTATCTCTCTCCTCTATGCTCATGCAGATGGCGCTCTCTCTACCGGTGTAGGTTCCCCTCTGCGCGTAAGGTTTCGCCCCACCCCTGGGAAGCAGAGCAACGTATTTGAAGAGCCCGCTGTCGAAGAGGATGTTCACACATCCCTCCAGCATGTCCGCCGCGCTCTTCGCTGTTGTAACGAGGAGGTTCATCCTGCTGAGGGCTTTGTAAAGCCTGTGCATCTTCTCGAGCTGTTCGCGAACGCCTCCGGATAAATCTCGAAGCAGGAGGAGAAGGTGCTTTTCCTTAAGAGGGGCAACGGTAACCTCTACGGGGAACAGCTCATCCGAGGAAGTCCTTTTCATATAGATCCTCTCTACAAGCGTTCCCTCGGGAGGAGGCGAGAGCAGCTCGAGCACATCCGGAAGCAGGGTTTCGATCGGACTCTCCTGAGCAACCGGAGAACCGACCAGGGCTGAGAAGGCGCTGTTGCACCTTACCACTTTCAGACCCTTCCTTTTCAGCAGCGCTGTGGGATACGGGATGGCTTCAAGAAGATCTGTGAACTTCAACCTCGTCCTCTCCCAATCATTTAATATGTAAAAATACAGCAAATTTGCAACTCTTCGAAGGAATTCTTGATCAGAAACTCCACCTGCCCCTGTCCCTGTGGGAGGGATCCGGAAAGCGAATTCAGTTAAAATAAAATTCGGTTTTGGACTACAGGGAACTTCTAAGGGAGGCTTTGGAGGAAACCCAGAAGCTTGTAGGGGTAAACAACACGAGGCTGATATTAGAGCGTATAGTTTACGATCTGTCCCTCACCAACCCCTCCATCGGAAGGGTTCAAATTCCCGAGGATCCCGCCGAATTAGATTTAAGTGCTTTTGAAGACGAGGAGGTCAGGAACTTTTACTATCTCCTTGCGGAGATAGGCGGGGCAGTTATAGGGGAGTTTTTCAAGGAGAGGCTCCTCGAGAGGGCGGAGGAGCGGGGTGAAAAGGATAAGGACGGGAGATCCCGGATTTGACGAGCTGACCTGGGGTGGCATTCCAGAGCTCTCCACCGTTTTCATAGCGGGTCCTCCGGGGGCGGGGAAAACGATCCTCGCCAATCAGATAGCCTTCAGTATCGCGGAGGGGGGTGAGAAGGCTCTGATCATCAGCACCCTTTCGGAGCCCCTTACGAAGATGATAAGGTTTATGTGTGGCTTCTCCTTTTTCAGAGCGGAGCTGATAGGAAAGGCGATCTTCTTCGAGGACGTAAGCGAACTGGTGAGGCGGGGGGATACGGAGGGGATCCTGGATCTGATAGAGGAGCGGGTGAGGGAGCTCAAACCCAAGGTTCTGATCGTGGATTCCGTCAGAAGCCTTCTGGACGCGGTTACGGGGGGAAGGGACAGGAAGAGGGACTTCATCCACAGGATAGCGGTCAGGTTCCCCGTGTGGGGAACAACAGCACTTCTGGTAGGGGAATATCTGCTCGATGAGATAGGGAGGGAGCCCGAGTTTTCCGTGGCGGACGGCATAGTTTACCTCTTCGGAACGGAGGAGGAGGAGCTTCAGAAGAGGTTTGTTCAGATCATAAAGCTGAGGGGATCCCCCTTTCTGAGGGGTAAGCAGTACTTCGAGATTGGTCCTGAAGGACTGAGGGTGTTCCCCCGCCTGAGACCGAAGGTGGAGAGCATCTCATACCCCCTCTGCGAGGACAGGATCCCCACGGGCGTGGAGGGGCTCGACGCGCTCCTGGGAGGGGGCGTAAGGAAGTTCACCACAACCCTGCTGACGGGACCCACGGGGAGCGGGAAAACCGTGATGGCTCTCTCCTTCGCCGGCGCCTTTCTGAGGAAGGAAAGGGAAAAGGGGTTCGTTTACTTTACCTTCGAAGAGTCCCCTGAGGCACTCAGATACTACGCCCGCAGGCTCGGGATCGAGCTCGAGGGTTTCATCGCCGAGGGGAGGCTCGAGTTCAGGTTTATATCACCTGTGGAGCTGGATCTCGATCTCTTAGCCTCCCGCATAGTGGAGGGGGTGAGGGAGCTTGACTCGGAGTGTGGGGTTGTTCTGGACTCCATAACCTCCTTCAGGTTCTCCCACAGGGACGATGTGAGATACAGGGAGTTCCTCTGGAGCGTTGCCAACTTCTTCCGGTTCAACAGAAACACCTCCTTTCTCATCCTCGAAACGGAGGACCCCTTCAGAGGGACGCCTGTGGCGGACGACCTGAGGTTGTCGATCCTCTCCGACAACGTTATACTGCTCAGATACTACCAGAGGGACGGCTCCGTCCGCAGGGCGGTGGAGGTGCTCAAGGTGAGGGGAGAGGAGCACGCGAGGGACATCCACGAGCTGGAGATCGTTTCCGGCAGAGGCGCCGTTGTGGGGAAGAGGATAGAGGGTAGATTCCTGAGGTGAGGGTATGGAGGTAATCTTTCTGGTCGCTGTGGGAGGTTCGCTGATCGCCGCCGGCATATACACAGCTCTGACCTACAACAGGTTCCAGACCCTCAGAAACGGGGCGGAGGCTACGCTTGGTCAGGTTCAGGTGGCTCTGAAAAAGCGTCTCGATACGATAGCCCAGCTCGTCGACAGCGTGAAGAGCTACGCCAGGTTCGAACAGGAGCTCCTCGAAAAGATCACAGCCATGAGATCCTCCCTTGCGGGAACCCGGGGGGCGGCGGAGCTGGGGAGGTTCGAGCGCGATACAAGAAGTCTGCTCGGGAACGTACTTCTCACCGTGGAGGCTTACCCCGAACTCAGAACCTCCGAAATCGTCAGGGAGCTGACCTCTTCCATAAGGAGCTTGGAGACCGAGCTTGCTCGCCACAGATACACTTACAACAACATCGTTCAGGAGTTCAACACGAAGATCGACACGGTCCCCTCCAACCTTGTGGCGAAGATCTTCGGTTTCGATAAGCTGGAGTATCTGGAGTTCGGGGAGGAGATCCAGAAGAGACCTGAGCTTGGCTGGGGTTCCTGAATTGGGAGAGGACCGGAAGCTTCTGAAGGTGGTTCTGCTGTGCCTTCTTCTGTCGGTGGGATCCCTTTTCCTGTCGGAGATCGATCCCCAGCCCCTTCTCGAACCGCTGACTGTAGAACTCAGAGCGGAGCTGGAGCTGGAGGAGGAGATCTCCCTCCGGGAAACCTACCTCTTCAAGGTGAAGGAGGGAGGGAAGTTCCGCATGCTCTACCGGGTGTGGAGGGTTCCGGTATCCTACGAGAACCCGCTCAGCGTTCCCCACCTGCGGGCGCTCGACTTCGACGGAGACGGGGTAGCCTACCTCAGGGATCACTACGGGAACGTCTTTCTAAGAGAAGAAAGGGAGGAGGTCAGGAATCTGGTCAGGACAAAAGCCCTCAGGAACGAGCTGGGTGTGGTCAGACCCGAAGGGTTCCCTGAGGGAGATTACAGAGCCTCCTTCGCCTACCTCCTTCTTCCACCCTTCAACTACGATGAGGAGTTCATACACCTCAACCTCAAGCTCGCCGACAGACACGTTCCCTACGAGAGGGTGGAGATAGTCATCTACGACAGCAGGGGTCTGCTTCTGGATCTTTACCCGCACCTTCCCCTCTTCACGGTCCGGCGAAGCGGAAACCTGTGGATCGTGGAGGGTATAGCTGGGAAGGATAAACTTATCGAGCTGGAGATGGTCCTCAGGCGCGGACCCCTAGAAGGTTTCGGGAGCTACGTTCCAAACGTCAGGGAGAGGGCAAAGAGCGCCAACGCAACCCTCACAGCCCTCTACACCTTCCGGAGCTACTTAAAACCCGCCCTTGTTCTCTT
>DRNB01000012.1 GCA_011375045.1 Aquifex aeolicus | reverse complement strand
CTCGTGTTAGAGGTTTCGGGAAGCACATCGCAGATAGTTTTCAGGGAAAGACCCCCCGACGATCCGGACAGACGCAGACCCGATATAAGCAAGGCGAAGAAGATTCTCGGCTGGGAGCCAAAAACGGGCGTAAGGGAGGGAATCCGGCGCACGGTGGAGTGGTTCAGGAGGAAGCTGAGGGAGGAAGGGAGGATCTGACCTTTACCCTCTCACACTCCGCAAAGACGGTGTAGGGACAGCGCTCCGCACAGTAGCGGTGGTCTATGCGCTCGAAGAGCTCCACGATGGACTGTCCCTTCGAATCGAAAACGAGGTCCCCCCTTACCACCTTGTCGAACTCAGCCCTCTCTAAGAGCAGATAGACGTCGCACCCTATGTTGGCGAAAGCTATCTCCACACCAAGCTCACGAACCTCCTCCACGAGCTTTACGAGCATCTCCGTTCCGGCCGCATCCGTGTAGTTGACCGCCTCCAGGTCGAGGAGGACGAACTTAAGAGCTTTTCCCTCCCTTTCCTGTCTCTCCTTTATCTTGTCGAGGATGTAGTTCCGGACATACTGGGCGTTTCCGAAGTATATGGACATGTTGGGTCTTATGTAAAGGATCTGGGGGCACTGGGGAAGATCCCTGCGCTCTGCGTTCACAAAGGTTCTGGACTCGGGGTCCCTTGTGAGGACGACGATACGGGGGTACATGGTCATGTAAACGAAGCTTCCCAGGGACACGGTTATACCGAGGGTTATAGCTACCCACAGATCCATGAAGAAGACGGAGGCGAAGGTTATCCCCGCGGCGAGACCGTCCCTCGGATTGATCCGGTAAAGTCTCAGGATCTCCCAGGGTCTTATCAGATCTATCACCGCGGAGAGAACTATCGCGGACAGCGCCGCCTTGGGCAGATAGTAAAAGTAGGGGGCAAAGTAGAGGAGCGTTAGACCCACGAGGGCACCCGTTACCACGCTTGCGAGGGGCGTTCTGGCTGAGAGAACGAAGTTGAGGGAGGATCGGGAGAAGGAGCCCCCGGCCGGAAACCCCTTGAAGAAGGCAACGAAGACGTTGGCAAGCCCCTGACCCACAAGCTCCTGATTGGGATCCCATCTGTCCCCTACCCTGAGGGCGAGCGTCTTTGCTATCGCCACCGCTTCGATCAGACCAAAGAGGGCAACGACCACCGCCCCACCCATCATGGTGGATACCGTCTCCAGGTCGAAGGGGGGAGCTGTGGGGCTGGGTATCCCCTGAGGGACCTCACCGACTATGGCGACACCCTTTTCATGGAGCCTGTAGTAATAGACCACCGCGGAGGTAACAATTACGGAGATTAGGGCTCCCGGAAGGTATCTGCTTATCCTGCGGGAGATCATTATGATGGCGAAGGCGAGGACACCTACCCCGAGGGTGTAGGGGTTGATCATCCCTATCTTGCTGACTATATCGATCAGCACCGTAACTATGTGGGTGGTTCGTTCTATGGGGAAGCCGAGGAGGTGTCCGAACTGGGAGAGGGCTATGACGAGCGCTCCGGCGCTCGTAAATCCTGTTACTACGCTGTGGGAGATAAGGTCCACCACAAAGCCGAATCTGAGCAGTCCGATGAGGAGCCTGACAAGCCCCACCAGAAGGGCAAGGAGAGCCATGTAGGAAACCCACTCCTCCGTCTGGGGTTCGAGCCTCAGACCGTAGAGCACAGAGGCGGACAGAAGGCAGGTCATAGCCACGGGACCCGTGTTCAGGAATCTGGAGCTACCGAAGACGGCGGCCACTATG
>DRNB01000011.1 GCA_011375045.1 Aquifex aeolicus | reverse complement strand
TGAAGGAGCGGGAGGGGGAGAGGAAGGTTGTCCGGCGAAAGAAGCGCTACCTCTCGCCCCATCAGGTCGAAGCCATCAAGGACGCCTTCCAGAACGAGATAGGACCCGCAGGGGAGTATATATTCAACGCCACCCTTATAGAGAAGCGTTTCAACGTGAACCTCCTCACAAAGGAGGACGCTTACGAGCTCATCAACTACCTCGTTCAGGAGATAGATTCCATCGAGCGCGCCGAGAAGTTTGTGCGAACAGCCCTCAGCATAGTGGATGAGGAAAAGGTATAATTCATAATCCCCATGGAAGAGAGCAGACTTGAAAAGCTCAGAAAGCTGAGGGAAAGAGGGATCGAACCCTATCCCTACAGATTCGAAACCTCGGACTCCCTGGGCGCTGTCAGAAGCCGCTACGAGAAGGACCCGCCCCCCAACTACAGGGTGCGGGTTAGGGGAAGGATAAAGAAGGTTTCGAGGATCGAAGAAGGTTACATGATAAGACTGGCTGACGATCAGAACGTCGAGCTCCTCGTCTTTACCTCCGAGGGAAACCTCTCCCAGAATCAGCTTCAGACTTTCGAAGGAGTCCTTTCCCGGGTAGAGGGCAAGCTGAGCCTTGTCGACGCGGTCCCCGTGGATGGGGAGGGGGAATCCATCAGCAGGGTAAAGGAGGAGTTCGATAAGGACCCTGCGGGTGAAGAGGTATCCCTCGCCGGCAGGCTCGTTTCCTTCCGGAGTATGGGTAGAGCTCTCTTTGGACACCTTCAGGATCTCACGGGAAAGATCCAGATCTATCTGAGGGAGGATCTGGTCGGAGGCGAGAGCTTTTCCCTCTTCAACGAGTTCGTGGATCTGGGGGACATCCTCGGCGTAAGGGGAAAGCTCTTCAGGACCAGAACCGGCGAGCTTACGGTGGAGGTAAGGGACTTCCGTATCCTCGCCAAGTGCCTGCACCCCCTCCCCGAGAAGTGGCACGGACTCAGGGATGTGGAGATCCGCTACCGGCAGAGATACCTCGATCTCATAGCAAATCCCAAAACACGGCGCATCTTCCTGCTGAGGAGCAGACTTCTCTCGGAGCTAAGGAGCTTCCTCGACAGCAGGGGCTTCGTGGAGGTGGAAACGCCCGTTCTCCAGCCGATAGCCAGCGGTGCCGCCGCAAAACCCTTCACCACCTACCACAACTATCTCGACATGACCCTTTACCTCCGGATAGCTCCTGAGCTTTACCTCAAGAGGCTTGTGGTGGGAGGTTTCCCCCGGGTATACGAGATCGGGAGAAACTTCAGAAACGAAGGCGTTGACAGAACCCACAACCCCGAGTTCACCATGTTGGAGTTCTACGTAGCTTACTGGGATTACACGGACCTCATGACCTTCACGGAGGAGATGATGACCCACCTTCTCACCCGGACGCTTGGAACGCTCAAGATCAAATACGGGAACCTCCTGATCGATTTCACCCCCCCTTACAGGAGGGTCAGATACTTCGATCTCCTCGAGGAGAAGACGGGCAGGGACAAGGACTTTTTCCTGAAAAACCCTGAAGGGGTAAGGGAGCTCGCCCGCAAACTCGAGATAACCAACTGGGACAGGCTTACCCACCCCAAGCTCATAGATAAGATTTTCGAAAGGACCGTGGAGGATCAGCTTGTCCAGCCCACCTTCGTTACAGACTTCCCAAAGCTTCTGTCCCCCCTCGCCAAGACCCACAGGGAGGATCCTGATCTTGTGGAGCGCTTCGAGCTCCTAATTGCAGGATACGAGGTAGCCAACGCCTACTCGGAGCTGAACGATCCCGCAGACCAGAGGGAGCGCTTTCTGGAACAGCTCAGGGAAAAGGAAAGGGGGGATGAGGAGGCTATGGAGATGGATGAGGACTTTGTGAGGGCTCTCGAATACGGCATGCCGCCGACCGCCGGCGAGGGCATAGGTATAGACAGGCTCGTTATGCTCCTTGCGGATACGGACACCATCAGGGACGTGATCCTTTTCCCTCACATGAGACCCAGATAGACCGATATATCTCTGGTAGTAATGACCCTCAGAGGCAAGATCGCAATCCTGATAACCCTGTCCTTTGTAGTTGCTGCCGGAACCGGCGTCATCAATCAGCTGAGCGCCTCCGAGGGGATCCTGAGGGACGAGTGCCATCGCATCTGCGGGGAGACAGTCAGGAAGTTCAGAGAGCTTCTGAAGCTCCGGGAGAGGATGCTTCTTTCTGTTTCCTCCCTTGTGGCGCAGGACGAGAGGGTGATCGAGGGACTCAGACGAGGGGACTGGATGCTCCTTTACAGGGGTTTGGGACCTGTTTATGAGGAGCTGAGCGGCAGGGGTCTGATAGGGGAGGTGAGTGTGTCCAGGGAACCCGGTCCTCAGAGCCGGGAAGCGCTCCCCCTGCGGAACATGAGGATCTCGGAGGAGGGGGTAAAGCTCAGCTATGCGCATCCCGTTGTTGCGGAGAACGGGGTTGTGGGACGGGTCTCCGTGAGCCTCGATATGGACACCTTCCTCAGGGAGTTCAGCGGTATCACGGGAAGCGGCTGCGGTCTTGCTCTGCGGGAGGATCTTGTGCGGAAGAGCCTGACGGCTTCCGAATTTGAGAGGTTTGCGAGGAACAGGTTTGCCGTCAACGGATACCTCATAGAGTCTCCGGAGGATCTCGATCTGGGGGTTATCTCCAGCGTGAGGTTCGGGTCCGGCGGTGTTCTGTGGAACGAGGAAAACGGACTTCTCCTGTGCACCGCTCCCCTCAGGAACGAGAGGGGGGAAATCCTCGGCTACTTCTTTGCTTACAGCCGGGAGGACGGTCTGGCTCTCAGAACGAACACCCTCAAACCCGTCCTGACCCTTTACATGCCGGTCCTCTCACTCCTCTTCATAAGCTGGCTGGTAGCCTTCGGGAAGCTTTCCGCAAGGATAGAGAGGATCCTCCTCATCACAGGTCTCCTGAAGAGCGGCAGGCTCCGGAGCCTCGAAAGCTACAGATGTTCCGAACCGCTGGACGAGATAGGCAGGATAGAGTCCGACCTCCTCGAACTGGGGAGGCGTCTGAGGGAACACCTCGAGGAGGAGGCTCCACAGCTGAGGGAACAGCACAGGGACGATCTCACCGGAACTTATAGCCTTCAGGCTCTAAGGGACTTCGGGGTGGATCTCATAAACAGACACCTCGCCGTTGGCAAACCCGTCTCCGTTCTGCTGGTCGATGGGGACGACTTTGGAAGGATCTGTGAGCTCCACGGTCCGGAGATCCGCGACTCCCTGATAAAGGAGCTCTCCCACGTCCTCAGGGAAACGCTCAGGGATACGGATTTCCTCTTCAGGATCGATGGGGAAAACTTCCTCATTCTTCTTCCGGGCACATCCCTGAAGGGGGCGCTGAGGGTGGGTGAGAACCTCAGGAGGAAGGTCGAGGTGAGCCTGTTCCCTGCGGGAGAGGGATTTATCAGGCTTACGGTCAGCATCGGTATAACGGAGATCAGCAAGCCTGTGGGGGATATCGGTGAGATAATCGAAAAGGTCAGCCGGGCGCTGTACCTCGCCAAGAAAACGGGGAAGAACAGGATAGCTGTCGAGGAGTAGTGGATCTGAGGGAGCTGGTCGAGGAGTCCTTCAGAGGGCGCGGGCTCACCCCCGGAAGGGAAGATCTGGAGGCGGTTCTCAGGGACCTGGTTCGCTGGAGGGGTCCGGAGGGAGCCGACAGGATCCTCAGAACAGCGGACGGCTCCCTTACCCTGCTCAGCGGTGCCTTCGGAGAACCCTACCACAGCGTCAGCGCCGGAGCGGTGAGGGAGTGTCTGCACAAGTTCTTGGCACCCTCAGGCCTACTGAACCGAAAGGGCAGGGTGAGGATCCTCGACGTGGGCTTCGGACTCGGATACAACGTGGCGGTAGCCTTTTACCACCTCAGGAAAAGGGATCCTTCCTTAGAGATCGAGGTGGTTTCCCTGGAAAGGGAACTGCCCGCCAGGATACCTGTTCTGCCGGAACCTTACAGGGAAGCTCACAGAAAGGTTCTCTCCCTTCTGCCCTCCGGAGAGAGGGAGGGTTTCAGGATCCACCTCCTTATGGGAGACGCCCGACAGAGCGTCTCCTCGGTCAGGGGCTTTAAAGCCCACGCGGTCTTTCACGATCCCTTCTCCCCCTACAGAAATCCGGAGCTGTGGACCCTCGAGTTCCTGCGGAAGGTTCGGGAGGCTATGGATCCCTCAGGGGTGTGGGTTTCCTACACCTCCTCCCTGCCCGTCAGGAGAGCGCTTCTGGATCTGGGCTTCAGGGTTGGAGGGAGCGCTCCCTTAGGCAGAAAAAGGAGCGGAACCGTAGCCACCCTGCGGGGCGATCCACCGCCGCTCAGCGTGGGGGAGAAGGTGCGTCTCAGGAAGTCTCCCTACAGCGTGCCCTTCAGGGATCCTGATTTGAGGGAGGATCCCCTTCGGATACTCATCGAATACAGGGTCAGCGTTCTTCTGCGGGAGAAGGAAGTCTCCTCAGAAGGAGAAAGAGAACCACCGCCGCAATCATCATGAGGATGGTTGCCACCTGATTCCAGGTCAATCCCAGACCCGGGATGGGTGGGGTTACCCCCCTGTAAAACTCGAGGGCGAACCGCTCCGCTCCGTAGAGGAGCAGGTAAAGGCTGAAGACCTCTCCATCGAAGCTCTTCCTCCTGAAGAGGAGGAGCAGGACCAGAAAGATGATGAAGTTGCCCCCCGCCTCCAGAAGCTGTGTGGGGTAAAGGGGTATGCCCTGAGGGGCAACGGCACCTCCCGGAAAAACGACGTAAAAGAAGGGAAAGTCCTTCATGAGGTGTACGCCAACGCTGACGTTCTCAACGTTGGGAACAGGTCTGCCGTAGCAGCAACCCGCGGCTGTGCACCCGAGCCTCCCCAAGGAGTGGGCGAGGGCGAGGGAGGGGGCGGCAACGTCGGCGATCTTCCAGAGGGGGAGGGAGTTCCTTTTAACGGCGATCAACCCGCCCAGTATCCCCCCCGCCAAGCCTCCGAGAAAGCTGACCCCTCCCTTCCACAGAGCGATCAAGTCGAAGAAGCTCCTTATCTCCTCCGGATGCTCTAAAACGAAGGCTACCCGTGATCCAATCAGACCAAAGAGGGCGGCGTATATGAAAACCGATTCCGCTTTGTCCTCCGGTATACCCTCCCTTCTGGCGAGACGGATTCCCGTAAAGTAGGCGAGGAGCATGCCGAGGGCGACGAGAACCCCGTAGGTGGATATCTTCACACCGAAGATCTCTATAAGATCCGGATACATCAGATCTCTACCTCCTCGATGAGAAGTTTAACCCTCTTTCCGTCCATCTCAAAGACAAGCTCCCCAAAGAATCCCCCCTCCCTGACATCACCGAAGGTGATCTTAAAACTCTTTTTCTTCCTGACGTTCCTGATCACCATCTCCCGCAGCTTTCCCCCTTCGAAGATAACGAGCTTCTCATAGACACCCATCCTCTCCCTGAACATGAGCAGTTTCCCCCTGCAGAAGGAGTACTCCCTTCCCGAGAGAACCCTTCCGAAGATGAGATCCTCGGGGGCAACGGGCAGGAGGTAGCACTTTCCCTCCACACAGAGACGATCCCGCTCTATCCTTACGTTCTGCGTCCTCGCCACCCTGACGGTGTAGAAGCTGTCGAACTTGGCGAGGAGCATGGGCAGCTTCACGGGTCCGTACTTGAAGGTTCCGTATATGCGGAAGTTTTCGGGCACCTTTCTGAGGGTGTAGGTGTCGAGCACCTCCCTGACGGATCCGCAGGCTCTTTCGACCTTCGGAGCGCAGGAGAGGAGGAGAAGGGTCAGGGAGAGGACTCCGAGGAGGCTTTTCATCCCCCTCTTCTCACCCTCACCGCGAGGGCGTGAGCGGAAAGCTCCTCAGCCCGGGCTATGCTCTCGGCAAGGTCGGAGACCCTCTCGAAACCTTCTCTGGAAACGTAGAGGAGGGAGCTTCGCTTCACAAAATCATAGACCCCGAGGGGTGAGAAGAACCTGGCGGACCCTCCCGTCGGGAGGGTGTGGTTGGGACCGAGCACGTAGTCCCCCAAGGGTTCGGTGGTGTAGCTTCCGAGGAAGACGGCACCTGCGTGCTTTATGAGGGGAAGGAGCGACCAGGGATCGCGGGTCATGACCTCGAGGTGCTCCGGCGCCAGCAGATTGGCGACCTCACAGGCCTGATAGAGGTCCTCGGTCAGGAATATGGTGCCGAAGCGCTCGATGGACTTCTGGGCTATGTCCCTGCGCGGGAGGGTCTC
>DRNB01000010.1 GCA_011375045.1 Aquifex aeolicus | reverse complement strand
CCGGAGGAGGAGGTGCCGTGGACGATCCCGAAGATCTTCTTCACCTGAGAGCTTTTTACGGGGACCACGTATCTGTTGTTTCTGAGGGTTATGATCCTGTCCGAGAAGATCTTTTCCGCGTCGGGTCTCCTGAAGAGGCTCTCCAAACGCTCCATTATCTCCCTCTCCACCCCCTTTATACTCTTCCTGATCCTGTAAAGCTCCTGACCTGCTGAATCCTTGACGAAACCGCGTCTGTCTATGGATCCCTCTATGAGGTTCTCGAGGGAGGAGAAGGAGTGAAGCCTGCGGGAGAGCCTTCTGAGGGGAGGTTTCGACTCCGCCTCCCTGCCTATCACCTTCCTGATCTCCCTCAGGAGGGAGAGGACGCGCTGCAGGGACAGAAGCTCCTCGACGCTCAGGACGGCACCCTCTATGCGGGATCGCTTCAGAATACCCCTTACGTCCTCGAAGGGGTAAAGGGGAACCTCCACCTCCGAGAAGGAGGTGTAGAGCTCGATCTCCTCAAGGAGCTTCTCCTTTTCCCTCAGGGGTCTGAGGCTTTGGATCAGCTCCTCCGTGGCCGGTGAGTGAGCGAACTCCCGGAGCTTCTCCTTTATCTTTCCGTATTCGAGTTTGCTTAGGTCCCTGTCCCTCATAGATTGAGAACGTCAAACATGGAGTACCATCCCGGTGGTCTGTCCTTTATCCACTTCGCCGCTTCCAGAGCGCCCCTCGCGAAGGTGTCCCGCGAACCCGCCCTGTGGGTGAGTTCTATCCGCTCGCCGAAACCGAGGAAGTAAACGGTGTGCTCTCCCACCACATCACCACCCCTCAGGGCAAAAACGCCGAGCTCTCCCTCTTTCCTCGGGCTGTGTCCCTCCCTGCAGGAGGTTAGTTTTTCAGCTCCGAAAGCCTCCCCGAGGATCTGAGCCAGCTTGAGGGCCGTTCCGCTGGGCGCATCCTTCTTGAAGCGGTGGTGCAGCTCCACCACCTCCACATCGAAGTCCTTTCCCTTTAAAGCCTTGGCGGCTATCTCCGTGAGTCTGAAGAGGAGGTTTACACCGAGGCTCATGTTCGGAGAGAGGATGATGGGGGCTATACCCGCGCACTCCTTTATCTCCCCGATCTCCTCCTGGGTGAAACCTGTAGTTCCTATCACAAGCCCCTTCCTGTCCAGAGCTGTAAGCTTGGCGTGTCCCACGGCGGCGGTGGTGTTTCCCGAGAACTCCACAACCACGTCGCACAGGGGCAGGAGATCCTCCAAAGCGGTTGTCAGGGGTTTACCCTTCAGCTCCTCCCTGCCCAGAGCTGATCCCAGATCGGAGGTGGTTACGCAGTCGGGGTGCTCCACTCCTCCCGCTACCTCTACCTCCGGATCCTGTAGAGCCATCTCCACGATGCGTCTGCCCATCCTCCCCAGAACACCGCAGACAACTATCCGGGTCATCTTTCCTCCTCTTCCTCTCCGAATATCAGGTTTTCCAGTTCGTTAACCGCCTCCTCCGCCTGATCGGGGGGGACCACCGAAGGGTAGAGAGCCACCCTGACCCCTTCCGTGAACAGGAATCTGGAGATTATGTCCTGTAACTTCTCCATCTCCTCGGGGGTCAGATCACTTCTTATGCTCTCCTCTATGGAACGGTTCGTTACAAAGAAACCCACCAGACTGAAGGGAACCGCAACATACTGCTCTTCCATAATCCACCTCACCAAGAAGTTTCGAAATAAAAACGGTAAATGACAGATTCTATTTTAACCTTTACTTCGCAGAGCAGGCAAATCTCCAGAAACCTTCCTCCTGTTGTATCATCATTAATTAGCGATGAGGGTGGGTTTCATAGGTCTCGGAAACCTCGGGAAGGCTATCGCCAGAAGACTGCTTCAGCAGGGGGTCGATCTGATCGTCTGGAACAGAACCCCGGAGAAGGCTGGCGACTTAGGGGTTCCCGTTGCCGAAAGCCCCGCCGATCTTGTGAACCGGGTGGACAAGGTCTTTGTGATCGTTTTCGATTCACAGGCTT
This sequence comes from Aquifex aeolicus, assembly GCA_011375045.1. GTDB lineage: Bacteria > Aquificota > Aquificia > Aquificales > Aquificaceae > Hydrogenivirga > Hydrogenivirga aeolica_A. Next base: position 2,008 of record DRNB01000010.1, on the reverse strand, counting down.
CCGAGGAGGTCCTGTTTGGAGAAAAGGGTCTGGTTCAGGGGAACGTGGAGGGGAAGACGGTTATAGACATGACCACAAACCACTTCACCTACGCACAGTTAGCCTTCGAGGAGCTTGCGAAGCGCGGCGCCCATTATCTCGACGCCCCCGTTCTCGGGAGCGTTATACCCGCTCAGAGGGGGGAGCTTACGATCGTTGTTGGGGGAGAGAGGGAGCGGTTCGAGGAGTGCAGACCCCTCTTCGAGAAGTTCTGCAAACACATATTCTTTGTGGGTGAGGCGGGGAAAGCGTCGAAGGTGAAGCTCATCAACAACATAGTGCTTGGAGGGATAATGGAGCTCCTCGCAGAGGCGGTCGCTCTGGCGGAGAGGGCGGGGATAGAGAGGGAGCGGATGGTGGAGATCCTCGACACCGGCGCCGGCAGATCCTATATCCTCGATGTGAAGAGGAAAAAACTCCTCGAGGAGGATTTCTCACCCCACTTCACGGTGGATCTGATCTACAAGGACCTTCACTACGCTCAGGATCTCATAAAGGACCTCGGTCTCTTCTCCTTCACAGCCGCCGCGGTCAAGGAAACCTACGCCTTAGCACGACTGAAGGGTCTGGGTAAACTCGACTTCTCCGCCGTCTTTCAGCTCTTTTCCGGACAGGAGGACGGCGTAAGGACCCCCTCTCAAACTTGAAAGGGAGGGGGCGATTCGAATATAATAGCTGGCACATAAGAAGGGTTAAGGGGGCAGGTTTATGAAGGATGAAGACAGGGAGGAGATAGGAGAGCTTGTGGGTCTTCTCGAATCCCTGATCTCTTCGGGAAGTATCTCGGAGAGCTGCCTGCTGGACCTCAACTACAGACTCAGAAAGAAGCTGGAACAGCTCCTGTGCGAGGTGGATAACCGGGAGCACGCCCTCGGGATCTACTACCTGCTGGGGGACAACTACGCCGTTATAAGAAGGGATCCGGCGGAGGGAATGAACAACCTCCTGCAGATACTCCCCTTTCTCCAGACACTCACAGGAAACATCCGCTGAGGGAGGTTATAATTTACCTCCATGGTCGGACACAGAGAGGAAGCACTCGAGAAGCTTAGGAATGCAAAGGTGGTGGCTGTTGTGGGTATATCCCCAAAGCCGGAGCGTCCCTCCTACTACACCACCGAGAAGCTCCTGAGGAGGGGCAGACACAGGGTCTACTTCGTAAACCCCCGATACGCGGGTGAGGAGATCATGGGCATTAAAGTCCTGTCCTCCCTCAGAGAGATTCCCGAGAAGGTCGACATAGTGAACGTTTACAGAAACCCCGCCCACATAGAACCCATTGTGCAGGAAGCCCTGGAGATAGGGGCGAGGGTTGTATGGCTCCAGCCGGGTGCCGAGAACATGGAGGTGGTGGAAAAGTACAGGGACAGGATCGAATTCGTTTACAATGCCTGTATAGGCATAGAGGCGGGTTATCTGTGATGAGGAGAGTTTACGTAAGGGAGCTGAAGGTATACGATGCCCTCACGGATGAGCTGGTGGCGGAGGGTTTCGATCGCCTCGAGCAGATCGCAAGGTACTGTTACGATAACCGCTTAGAGCTTCCTCTCCACTCCAAGTTCGGAACGTTTCTGAGGGACGCGGAGGGAAGGTTCCTTTACAGGGGGACCCATCCGGGGGACTTCGAAACAGCCGACGGGGAGATCGTCGAGGGGCTGAGTATCTGTCCCGTGTGCGCCGGTCTGGCACAGCCCCGCAGTGAAGGAGAGTGTATGATCTGTACCCTCTGCGGGTTCGAGTTTCAGTGCATCCCTCCCCAGGAGGAGATAGGGGAGGTGGACTAAGATCTCACGCCCGACACGAGCTTGAGGAAGAGCCCGGGAAGCTCCTCCTTTGGAACCACGTAATCCACATAGCCTGTCTTGATGGCGTTCTCCGGCATAGCCCACAGTATAGCGCTCCGGGGATCCTCCGCCACAGTTACCCCGCCGGCTTTCTTGACCTCCACGATACCCCGGGATCCGTCGTT
>DRNB01000009.1 GCA_011375045.1 Aquifex aeolicus | reverse complement strand
CTCTCAGGAAGGAGAAACTCTACCTCCGCTTCGGCGGAGGTTTCCTCAAGGACGGTGGGGAGGAAAGGACTTACGGACTCGCCTCCTTTGCTTACTCTCTGGAGGGCTTCTACCTCTCCTTCACCCTCAGATACTACACCTACAGCAGACTGCACGGAAGGGGTATGGGGGACAGCACCCTTTTCCTCGGCTACTCCGGATACGTGGGAAGGCTTTATCTGCTTCCAGGTCTCAGGGTGAAGATACCTACGGGGGACAGGGAGTTCTCCACGGGAGAGTTCAATTACACCCCCTCCCTTGTCCTCGACTACCTGCTGGACGGTTTCGACGTCTTCCTCTTTGGCTCCTACACCTTCCGGGGCGAGGAGAGGCTCAGGAACACCCTCACGCTCTCGGGGGGAGCCGGAGCCGAGCTGACCAGAGACCTCTACGTGAGCGTTTCCTACGACGTTTCCCAGTCCGCCGTCAGGAGCGGGTCCAACCGCTACCTTTCCCTTTTCATGCTCTACGATCTGACCCAGAGCCTCTATGCAACGCTAACCTACAGCAGGGGGCTGAACAGGGAAGCCATCGATCACTCCGGGACCCTCAGACTGGGCATCAGATTCTAACACCTCGAGCCCGGAGGACCCTCGCACTCCCTGCACAGCTCCACGCTCTTCATGTGAAGGAGAAGCTCCAGAGCCTTTTCCTCGAACCAGGGGTTTATGTTCCCGCTCCTGATCTTCCACAAAAAGTACTTTTCGAAGGCGGTTTTGAGGTAGTGAACCCACACGCCCTTCTTGGTTTTGACCCATGCCCTCGGGGGTATGACGGGGTTTGCTGCAAAGAAAGCCGCCTCCCTTCCCATGTCCGCTATGCATACGGCGGCGAGGGTGGGAGCGTATCTGTCGGGAGAGTTGCTCATGTCGTTTACAATATTGAGAGCCACCGCCGCAGCCATACCCTCGATCATCTGACCCGTCTTTGGTGTTCCTGTGGGCACAGGTGTGGGTTCAACGGGGGGTATGGCTGTAACAACTCCCACACCGTATATGTTTCCGTAAGCGGGATTCTGAAAGCACCGGTTGACGACGAGCATCCTGTTTTTGGGATTTGCCAGCTTATCCCCTCCGGAGGCAACCACCTGCGGTCCTTCGAACCTCGGCATGAACATGGTGAACTTCGCCGGAATCTCCTGCTCCCTGCCCTCCGAATCCTCGTAAACGACCCTGTCCTTTCCTATGCTCTTGACCTTCGCATTTGTGATGAACCTGATGTCCTTCTCCGCAAACAGATCCTCCATCATCCTCTTAGAGGGTCCCACTCCACCCAGACCTAAGTGCCCTACGTAGGGCTCAGAGGTAACGAAGGTAACCGGAACCTTGTGCCTTATGCCCCTTTTGACCAGCTCGTGGCAGAGCATAAAAACAAACTCGTAGGCGGGACCAAAACAGCTCACGCCGGGGATGGCACCGACCACCACAGGTCCGGGCTCCCTGTAGAGCTCCTCTAACTTCCTCTGGGTTTCGAGAGCGTGCTCCGCCGTGCATATGGAAGCCGAGTGTTCCTCCTGACCCTCCACGTCGAAGACAAGCTTTGGTCCCGTTGCAACAACGAGGTAGTCGTACTCCACCTCCGTGCCGTTCGCCGTCCTGACCCTGTTTCTGTCCGGATCTATGCTCTCCGCAGCTTCGTTCAGGAACTCTATGCCAAAGCGGGGAAGTAGGGAGGTCAGGGGGACGGTGATGTTCTCGAACCTGCGCCATCCCATAGCGAGGTGGGGGTAAGCGGGCGTAAAGCCGAAGTAAGGACGGTCTGAAATGAGGGTAATCTTCAGATTTCTGCTGAGCTTTCTCAGATGGTAAGCGGTTGCCAGACCTCCTATGCCCCCACCGAGGACAACCACGTGTTTGTTCATCTCTTAAACCTCCAGTTTTCGCTGACGTTTGTGGGGATTATGTTAGCACAAAGGGATTGAAAAGGATAAAGGATTAAATAAAAAATCACCTGAAAGTCATTTTTCTCTTAGAAAGACTTGCATTTGACAAATACTTGGCTTATGATTATCTCAAGTTCATGGTGTTTAAAAACAGAACCTCTTCTGACAAGGAGGGACAGAGATGGCACAGGGAGCAATCCATCATGAACCTCACCATGAGGTAAGCGTATGGCCCCTGCCGATAGGTATCGGGGTTCTGCTGATACCCTTGAGCTTTACCATGTTCTTTCACTACGGCTGGCAGTTGCCCGGACTGGTTATCGGGGGTGTCGGACTGGCTCTGATACTTGTAGGCGCGGCGGGCTGGGCGAACGAACACTTTGCCACCGAAAAGGACGCGGGCTTCGGATGGATAGGCATCCTCTCCTTCATCATCTCGGAGGTGGTCATCTTCGGAACCATATTCTCCGCCTTCTGGACGGCGAGGATTGCCCATGCAGACAAGTGGAGCGCTTGGGTTCCGGAAGGTATAACCCTCGGAATGGCGGGGATACTTACCCTTATCCTCTGGGCTTCGAGCTTTACCATCTTTAAGGCGGAGACGGCTCTCGAAGAAGAGGGTGATACGGGTAAAGCGCTCACGTGGGTTTTTATAACCTTTGCCCTGGGTGTAGCTTTCGTTATCCTCCACATGCGTGAGTGGATGCACCTCTGGAGCGAAGGCTTTACCCTTAGCGCCCACATGTACGGAACAGGTTTCTACGCCCTCACGGGACTGCACACCTCCCACGTCATCGTTGGTCTGATAACGCAGGTTTACGCCATGTGGCTACTGGCAACGGGCAGGATGAACAAGGACAAGCCGACGATGCTCAGAGCCACCTCCGCATACTGGCACTTCGTCGATGTTATGTGGATGCTGGTCGCCGGAACAGCTTACCTCGTTGGAACAGCGGCGCTGTGATGATGATGGGGAT
>DRNB01000008.1 GCA_011375045.1 Aquifex aeolicus | reverse complement strand
CCTCTTCGGAAAAGGTTTCGGGAGGAGCCTACGAGAAATACAAGGCTTCCGAAGCCTTCCGGATATCAGATCAGAAGGGGTGTCTCGCCTGTCACGATATAGAGAAGCGGAGGGTAGGTCCCCCCTTCATCGATATAGCCAACAGGTACCGGGAAAAGGAGGGCGCCCTCGACGAGCTTATCGAGAGCATAACCAAGGGAAGTATGGGCAAGTGGGGCAGCATACCCATGACACCCCAGCCCGTAACAAAGGAAGAGGCACGGAAGATTTCAGAGTGGATATTAGAGCTCAAATGATCTCCCGCTTTACCCTGCCGGAGATGTTGCACATTATCTCGTAGGGTATCGTTCCCGCCAAGCGCGCCAGATCCCCGAAGGTTCGCCCCTCGTCCACAATCACCACCCAGTCCCCCACCTTTACGGACACGTCTCCCAGATCCACCACGGTCATATCCATCGTTATGTTGCCGATGATGGGCAGCCTTGCCTCCCCGTAAAGGAGAAAGCCTCTGTTGGAGAGGCTCTTCATGAGTCCGTCCGCGTATCCAAAGGCTACAACACCTATCCTCATCCTGCGGGGTGCGGTGTAGGTTCGTCCGTAGGATACGGGGTGTCCGGGGGGGATCTCCTTCACCGATATCACCCGTGCCTTCACGCTGACAGCGGGGCTGAGGGGAACCGGATAATCCCTGAGGGGCTTCTCCCCGTAGAGGGCAAGACCAACCCTCACGTGGGTGGCGTAGGGAACCCTGTAAACCAGACCCGCCGAGCTTTCGAGGTGAACCTTTACGCCCCTCCCGTAGAGGGTGGCTATACGCCGGAACTCTTCGATCTGCTTCAGGGAAAACTCCCTGTCCGCAGGGGTTGACAGATGGCTCATGACTCCGGTAACCCGTGGATCCTCGACCGTTTCACCGACGAACCCGAGCCGTCCCATACCTGTATCGTACTTCACATGGAAGTTCACGTTCTCCCTTCCCAGAACCTTCAGATGTTCAGGGTCCGATACAACGGGCGTTAACCTGTAGTCCTTGATAGCCTGAAGTTCCTCGGGCAGTATGCCTCCGAGAACGAGAATCTCTCCCCTTACCCCCATTTCCCTGAGGAGCACTCCCTCCTCCGCGGAGGCAACTGCAAAGGAGTCTATCTCGGGCAGCTCCTTCAGAAGGGGAACCACAAACCTGACACCCATGCCGTAGGCATCGGACTTCACAACGGCGATGATCTTCTTACCTGTAAACCGGTAAAGCTCCCTGACGTTCCTTTCGACGGCACTCCGTTTTATCTCGAGAACAGACCTGCAACCTGTCTGGGTGGAGCAAATGGAGAAGCCAAAATCTTCGATCACAATTTACAATTTTAGTATGAGGGAGATAGGTGTTGTCGGACTGGGGAGAATGGGGTTAGGAATTGCAAAGCGCCTCAAAACCAAGGGGTGGCGTGTTGCCGGCTACGACGTCAGCGAGGAATCCCGCAGGCAGGCTCGCGATGCGGGCATAGAAACCCACAGCACGCCTGAGGAGCTGTGCCAGTGGTTTTCGGACAGAAAGCTCCTGTGGATAATGGTTCCGGCTCAGGTCGTCGATTCCGCCCTGCAGAGCCTCGCACCCTTCCTCAGGGAGGGTGATACGCTGATCGAGGGGGGAAACTCCTACTTCAGGGATTCCATCAGACGATACAGGGAGCTGGCTGAGAGGGGAGTACGCTTCCTCGACGTGGGGGTGAGCGGCGGCGTGTGGGGTGAAAGGGAGGGATACTGTCTGATGATAGGAGGGGACAGGCAGGTTTTCGAAGAGGTGGAGGATCTCTTCAGGGATCTGGCTTACGAAGGGGACGGGTACGGTTACGTGGGCGCCTCCGGAAGCGGGCACTTCGTAAAGATGGTTCACAACGGCATAGAGTACGGGATGATGCAGGCAATAGCGGAGGGCTTCGAGCTCATGAAGGAGAGCGAGTTCGATCTCGATCTGGAGGAGGTCGCCCGCATATACACGAGGGGAAGCGTTATACGCTCCTGGCTTATGGATCTGACCTACAAAGCCTTCAAAGACTTCAAAGGTCTCGAGGGAATAGAGCCCTACGTGGAAGACTCCGGCGAGGGCAGGTGGACGGTCCTCGAAGCGGTTCACTCGGGCGTTCCCGTCTGGGTTATGGCGGACGCCCTGTGGGGAAGGTTCAGATCCCGCCAGAGAGACTCCTTCAGGGACAAGCTTCTCGCAGCTCTCAGGTTCGAATTCGGCGGACACACGGTAAAGAGGAAGGAAGAATGAAGAGGGAGACAGCCTTCTTTATATTCGGCGGAACGGGGGATCTCGCCCGCAGAAAGCTCTATCCGGTGCTCCAGAGCCTCTACAAAAAGGGAAAGCTCTCCGGGCTGCGCCTTATCTGCGCCCTGGGGAGGGATGCGGACAAACTCAAGGACTACACGGACCGGCTGGATCCCGAGTTCGCCCGCTTTTTCAAGTTCCTGAACTTCGATGTTACCGAGAAGAAGGACTACGAAACCCTCAGAAGGGAGATAGAAGCCCTCCCCAACGTGGAGCTTATCTTTTACCTGGCTCTTCCCCCCAGCCTCTTCGAGCCGACCATCATAAACACGGGGTCGCTTCTGAGAAGGTTCTCGAACCCCCGGAAGATCGTCATAGAAAAACCCTTCGGGTTCGATCTCAAGTCCGCAAAGAGCCTGAACTTCCAGCTCAAGAGATACTTCACGGAGCGGGAGATATACAGGATAGACCACTTCCTCGGGAAGGTTCCGATCCAGAACATCCTCTCCATAAGGTTCTCCAACTACATCTTCGAAGGCATATGGAACAAAAACTTCATAGACAACATCCAGATCTCCGCAACGGAAACCCTCGGACTGGAAGGCAGAGCCAGCTACTACGACCGGATAGGTGCCCTGAGGGACATGATTCAGAACCACCTCCTTCAGATACTCGCCTTCCTCGCCATGGAACCTCCGGCGGTCATGTCCGCGGAGAGGATAAGGGACGAGAAGGTTAAGGTTCTCGCCTCCATCAGGAGGATCAAGGAGGAGGAGGTGGACCGCTACGCGGTGAGGGGACAGTACAGCGGCTACACCCACGAGCTCGGTAGGGATTCTAACACGGAGACCTACGCTGCGGTCAAGCTGTATATAGAGAACTTCCGGTGGGAGGGTGTCCCCTTCTACCTGAGAACGGGAAAGAAGCTGAAGGAGAAGAAAACCGAGGCTGTGGTCCTCTTCAAGGAGATACCCGGCAACTTCGGCAGGATACTGGGGTGCATGCCCGATCAGAACAAGCTCGCCTTCGAAATAGCCCCGGCCACGAGGGTGATCTTCAGATTTCAGATGATGCCCCCCACGGGTTTCTTAGCGTGCACCGTGGAAAGCTCCATGGAGATCGATCTCTCCAAGCACTTCGGACAGGAGCCTCCGGAGGCTTACGAGACCCTTTTAGAGGACGTAATCGACGGCGATCAGACCCTCTTCATAAGGGAGGACGAGTCCGAGCTTGCGTGGGAGATAGTCCAGTCCATAATAGACCGCTGGAGGGAGGATGAGGACGTACCCCTCTACAAGCCCGGCACGTGGGGTCCAAGGGAGGCTGAGGAGTTCATAAAACGCGACGGGAGGAGGTGGGTCCTCGTCTGATGAGCTACAGGCTGGTGAGACGGGAAAAGAGGGAGGAGCTCTTCGGGGAGCTTCTGGAGTTCATAACAGGGATCGCCCGCCGGAGCGTGGAGCGGAAGGGATCCTTTACAGCAGGCCTTGCGGGGGGAAGCAGCCCCCGGAATCTCTACAGGAAGATGAGGGAGAACTTCCCCTACTGGGAGGAAAGCTACTTCCTTCCGACGGACGAGCGCTGCGTCCCCTCCACGGATCCGAGGAGCAACTGGAGGATGATCAGGGAGCTTCTGGGGGAAAGAGCAAGGGTTTACAGGATAAGAACAGAGCTCTCCCCCGAAGAAGCCTGCGGGGAGTTCGACAGGGAGCTTTCCCGGATCGGGAGGCTCGACTTCATACTGCTGGGTATCGGTGAGGACGGACACACCGCCTCCCTGTTTCCCCGGACACCCTGCGAACCCTGCGGTGTGAACGCCTGCCTCTCCGAATCTCCGGACGGTCTGAAGAGGATCAGCATGAGCTTAGAGTTCATAAACCGCTCCGGAGAGATAGCCTTCCTCGTCTTCGGAGAGAGTAAGAGAAAAGCCCTGACCGCTCTGATCCACGGCGGAGACATACCCGCCCGGAAGGTTAGAGGGGAAGGGGATATATTCGTGTTCACGGATCTGGAGGTGTCCGGCGGGTGATGGGTAACACCCTTTACAGCTTGACTACCGGAAGCAACATGGCGATAATTCGATAGAGATCAAGGCGCGTAGCTCAGCCGGGAGAGCGCCGGCCCGACACGCCGGAGGTCGGGGGTTCGAGTCCCCCCGCGCCTACCATTGAATCTCCCTAAATCCTTAAACTTCAAGTGCTTCGGGAAGCGGGGTAGTTTTCTGACATATTAAAAAATTCTTGCTTTTTCTTTTTTCTTCCCTTGTTTTTCCCCGCTGTTCTTCGCCAGTTTTTCGGAAATGTCTCTAAAGCTTGAGAGAAGGACTTGACAGGAGGGGGATGTATTGTGAAAATTAAGGTATGGCAGGTTTACTTCAGGAAATCAGGAAAAGGCTTACCAGGCCCTTCAGGGTAGATTCCAGAAACGGATGGGTTTACGTGGGGTTCGGGAAGGACCTCATGTCAGGGGATATGGGAAGGATTTACTGGGAAAAGCCTCAGAATCAGGGAATAGTGTTCGGAGCTGCGGGATCCGGGAAGTCAGAGCTTGTAGCGAGAAAGACTTATGAAGACATAATGACCGGATACCAGTCCTTTAACATAGATCCGAAAGGTTCGGTTTCGTGGCTCGAAGCCTTTTTGAAGGCCTGTTACAGAAGGGGAGTGCTTTACGACAGGGAAAAGGGACCCATAATACTTGCTCTTCCCTATCCCGAGGTTTCCTTCAAGTTTAATCCCCTTCAGGGTCTTACCCCCCATCAGATAGCCTTTGTTGTGGCTTCAGGTGTTCCCGAAAGTAAGGAACCCTTCTGGTGGCAGATTTCCTATGAGATCACCCTTGTAACTTCTCTGGGTCTTAAGGCTAAAGGTATGGAGCAGATAACGTTTTCGGATATTTACAGCTATATTACCGTGGAAGGAATAGAAGAGCTCCAGAGAAAGGTCATATCCGATACGGATGTGAACAGTGAATACAGGGATGAAGCCATCAAAACCCTTGATAAACTCACTTCCTACGATCCCCAGTTCTTCCCGAGGGTAAACGCTTCCCTGAGAACATATCTGACCCGTCTGATTACAGGAGAAGCGGGAAGAATCCTTGATGTGAGGCTCAAGAAGAATCTTCTTGAAGAAAGACTCGAAAGGGGAGAGCTCCGGTTTTTCGCTTTCCTGAATGCGGAAGCTATGAAGCAGACCGCTTACGATGTGGCAAGGCTTCTGCTGGCGTGGCTTCTCATCTACGTCGGTAAAAAGAGCGGAGAACTCAAAACCATTCAACCCCAGCTTCGTATAAACGTAGATGAGCTGACGGAAGTTGCCTTCCACGAGATAAACAAGGCTGTCAGGCTTGTAAGGGAAAGGAACGTTTCCATGTTCATGCTTACACAGTCGCCTTCGGGACTTGCGTCCGCTTTTAGGGAAAAGGGGAGAGAGGTGGTGGAGGATATAATGAACTCCTGTGATCTGAGAATTTTTCTCAGAATGAACTCAAGGGAGGACGGAGAGTATGTGGCAAGACTTTCTCCTGAAATAGAGCGTCCGAGAGCAATAGTGCACAAGAATTCCATATCCATTACCTATCAGAGGGATAGACTTATAGATCAGTTTGATCTTCAGTCCCTCAAAGAGGGATACGGGTATGCTTTTCTGGACGGAACAGTCTATTACTTCTACACCCCCCTTCACAAGGACAGGCTCAGGGTAAAAGTGGTCTGGACGGACGAACCTGCGAAGGTAAAGGCTGATGTTGTGGTTAACATGAAGGATCTTTCCTCCAATTACCTCGACGTGAGAGGTGAGGAGGAGATACTTGTTGTTCTCATGCATGATCTTAAAGAAAACTGGAAGGTGGGAAAGCACTATGTTTTTGAAGATCCCGGTGTCGAGGAGTTTTACCGGAAAACCAGAGACTTTATCAAAATTTACAGAGAAGATTATCTTAAGCTCCTTGATTTTGTTCAGGGGCTTAAAAACATAGCAAGCACCGTCAAGAGCAAAAGCATCCTTTCCAGAGTAAGCCTCCTTGATCATTCCCTGAGAACTGCCTTCAAGGCTTACGAGGAAGTGAGCAGCAGGGAGGATCTGACCCAGGAACAGAAGGAGGTAGCAGTTCTTTCAGCTCTTGTTCATGATTTCGGAAAGGCTGTGGTTACCAAGAGAAACTATACGAAAGAAGATCACATCGTTAAGACCAGGGAAGTGCTTATCAAGCTGGGTATAAGCGGTGAGATAATAAAAGCAGCCTGTGAGCATCACGAGAAAGAAACATCCTCGGAACCCGCAAAAATAGTAAGGTCTGCGGATCAAAAGGCAAGGGAGGAGGAAAGAACACTGTTAAAGCAGGAGGAAGGAGGTGTGGAGATAAAGGCGGATTTTGTAATGAGCAGGATAAGAAGCGAGGTAAACAGAAGCAGGAACGCTGTTTTTTACGACAATTACATCTACGTGGAGAAGAACTATCTCCGGGAAATACTGAAAAGCGCAGGGGTGGAAGGGGTTGAAGATGAAAAGATAGAAACCGCTCTCGGGGGTCAGTTTGTGGAGGGAAGGCTTCTGAACGGAAAGAAAATCGAAGGGGAATTTGTCTTCCTCAGAATTCCCTGTGCGGATCCCAAAACTGCAGCGGAAAAGCTCAGATCTCCCTATGCAAAGCTACGTGTTGAGCTTACGTAGCTTTTTCTCCTCATACATCCTGCTGTCCGCAAGAGCAAGAGCCTCGGAGAAAGAACCCCTGATTTCCGCAATACCTATACTCACAGAAGGCCTTACCTTCTCCGTCCCTATCTCAATCCAGCTGCTTTCCATAACCCTGTATATCCTGTCCCTGACAATCCCGGCTCCCCTTTCATCCGTATGAAGCAGAACCACAAACTCATCTCCTCCCCAGCGGATTACGAGATCCGAAGACCTTGTAAAGGATTTTAAGATGTCTACTACCTTCCTGAGATATACATCCCCCGCACGGTGCCCGTAAGTGTCGTTTATCTTTTTGAGTCCATCAACATCTACAAAAAGGAGTGAAAGCGGAGATTCAAGCCTCCTGCCTATTTCCAGTTCCCTTCTGCCCAGAATTTCCCAGTAAAGCCTGTTCGGAATTCTGAGACACGGATCCAGCAAACAGGTTTCCACCAGCTTCTCTACCACTTCCCTGCACTTTTGCGGAAGATCATTCCCCACGTCCACAAGAGCAAACACCTTCTTTTTCATCCTTCTCCGCACTCCTGAGCTGCCTCTCATACCATCCCTGCCACAGCTTTATCCCCACCCCCCTTATCATCCTGTAGTCCTTCTCCGTCTCCACCTTCTCCGCTATGAGGATCGACCGGGGAGCAAACTCCCTCAAGAAGCTCACGAAGAAGGTGAGCTGGGAAACGCTCCCGATTATCTTGATGTCGAGCTTTATGAAGTTCGGAAGAAGTTCCCTTACACGGTCAAGATTTGAGGCTCCCTTCCCCATATCGTCTATGGAAAGCAGAAAAGGAAAGTCCTCCCTCAGCCTCTTTATGATCTCCACCTCCTCGTCCGTCAGAAAGTCCTCCCTTATCTCCACCACTATCTTTCTGTCCAGCACGTGAACTATCTCCCTTGAATACTTCACCAGGGTGGAAGGCTTGAGGTTAATGAAAAAGTATCCCCTCATCCTGCTTCTTTTTGCCCAGTTTACGTGGTGAATGAAAAGCGAAAAGTCTATGCCTTCATCTATGCTCCGAAAGAACCTTTCCTTGTTCCCGTTCTTCATGAAGACCTCAAACCTTTTTTCGTCCGTGAGAACCTCCTGGCCTATCTTCTCCCTGTCCCTGTAGATGCCCTCTACCTTCACCACGCTCCGAGCTCCTTCAGGTGGTATTCCAGGCTCCAGTCTCCGCAGGAAAGCTTCTCCTTCCCCTCAAGAGCCACGCAGGGAACAACCTTTACACCATAGTCCCTGAACTTCAAAGGATCTATCTGCACCTCCACCGGAAGACCCTCCTCGTTCCTCCCCTCCTCGGTAAGAAACCTCTGAACGAACTCAAGGGTGGGCCGTATATACCTGCATCCCCCTATGCAGCCTCTGAGAACGAAAACTCCAGGGATGTTCCTCTCCAGAAGGTAGTGGGCATACCTCCACCAGATCTCAAGAGGAACGGAAGAGGATATAAAGATGTAAACGGTGGGAAGGGTCTTCCTCTTTTCCTCCTCCTTCCTCCTCTCCACCACTACCCTCCCGTCCTCCCTCCTTATCTCCCACTCCTTCGCCTTCCTGAGAGCCTCTTCCTTCGCCCGCCTCCCGAAGTCCTTATACTCCTCTATCCTCTTCATCATTTCCTCACTCAGCATCCCCCTCCCCTTCAGCTTCTCCAGCTCCTCAAGCACCTTCTTCTCCTGAACCTCCATGCCGAAAGCAAAGCCTGCCAGAAGAGCTGCCATCAGTTCCCTCATTTCCTCAATACATCGGAATTACCACTGCCGGCAGACACACCTCCAGCTTCAGCAGCTTCAGAACACCTCTCCAGCCACTTCTCACTGACCCAGCCTTCCTCAGTCCTCACCCACCCCCCTATCCTGTCCAGAACCTCCACCCTCGCCCCCTTCCTGTAAACCCCTATCACCTTCCCATCCAGAGGATAAAGACGTATGTTGAGCCTGTAAGCCTTCACGCAGAGATTCTCCCTTTTCTCCTCCCTCTCCCTCAGCTTCATCTCAAGCTCGTGAACCTTCCTCGAAAGTCCTGATAGGGCAAGATCCCTGAGCCTTTCTTCCTTCTTCACCTCCCTGCAGAACTCCCACTCCGAATAATACGCACACATCGCCATCCTCACCTCCCTCTCCGAAAGCCCCCAGCCCACCAGAGATCCCATCCCGTATCCCGCCAGAGCTGTCAGAACCAGAAACTTAACCACCCTCACGGCTCTACTGAAGCGTTACGGATGCAGCGGCCGCATCACAGAGCTGTCTGGTAACCGCCCACACGCACCCCTTCAGGGTTACCGTGTAGCTGCCCGAGTAGGGCTGGATCGTCAGACTGTCCCCGGAAGGATTCGTGCAGGTAAGCCACTGACCGTATTGATTGGTAAACCAGTCGCAGGTTACGGAAAAGCTCGTGGGACACCCGTAAGCTCCACCGCAGTAAAAGCGTGCTATCTGGACATCCACGGATCCGCTCTGATCGCTGATCTTTATCTCCCAGTAAACGGTTCCGTTCGCCGAGCTGAAGCTGTAGCCTGCGGACAAAATAAAGCTCTGCCCGAGGCTCACGGTGTCAGGATCAGCGGTGAAGGAGCTTATCTTTATGCCGTAGGAAGGAACCGTGGAAGCATCACCGCTGCCATCTCCGCCATCTCCTCCCCCACCGCCACCACAGCCCCAGAGAATAAACCCTGCCGCCAGACCCATCAGCAGAACCTTTCTCATCTCATCTCCCTCCAGAAGGTTTTACAACCGACTTTCTGCACAGAGACCACTTCTCGGGAGGAAGAGAACAGCTCTTCTCCCCCAGCCCCTTTATCTCAAGAACCTCGGCTCCTCTCTTCTTCAGAAACTCTGCCACGTTCCTCGCCCTCCTTTCAGAGAGCTTCAGGTTGTATTCACTGCTCCCTTCGGGAGAGGCGTATCCCTCCACCTTCACCTTTCCCTTTACCTGAAGAAGCTTCCTCTTTTCACTCTCCTTCAGCTCTGCGGAGTCAAAGTCAAAGTAAACCTCAACCACCTGCGGTTTCTCTATCCTCCTTATCACTATCGGAGGAGGCTTGAGCTGAGGAGTGAGGAACGTGTATCTCACCTCCCCTATCACGTGAACCTCCACCCTCATCTGATACCCCAGATCCCCCGCAGGAATGTCAAACCCGAAACCCAGCACCTCAGCTGCCTCCCAGGAAAGCAAAGATCTTCGTCAGAAAACCTCCCTTCTCCTTCAGATACCTCTCGAACTCACCTGCGCCCATCTCCCCTTTCTCCGTCAAAAAGCGAAGGTCATAGTGCTCCACCTGCCAGCCGGGTCCGTCCTCCCTTGAGAGCTTTACTCTCTTTACAAAGAAGCTGACACCTCTATCCTTTGCGGCTTCCGCAAGCTCTAAAGCTTTCTCATCCGGAGTCCACTTCCTCAGATAAACCTTCCCGAACCTCTCCTTCCCTAAAAGCCCTAAGAAGACCTTAGCTATTGCGGTTCTGTGATTTCCGTCCCCGTAAACGTAAACCTTCCCCTCCAGCTCCAGATACTCCATCACGGGCAGCTTCCTCTCCCCGTCAAGGTAGTAGGAAGGGTTCTTCTCAAGAAGGGGAAGGTTAAGGTGCATTCTCTTCCCTTTAAGGAGCATCTCCGACCAGTAAAGCCCCTGATAATCAGGGTGAGCGGTTCCCACTACGGAACCGATATCCACATCCTCGGTCTGCCTTATCTCCTCCACTACCACAAAGTCCCTTATCTCTGTATCATCAAAGGAGTCAACCTTCCCGAGGATCTCTTTCAGCTCTCCCGCATACCTTTCGGGATTCCTCGCTACATCCCCTGCAAGCTCTAACACAGCCTCTTCCCTCCTGAGCCTGTGTCTGCAAATACCTTCTCCCGAGCCATGTTGTGAAGCTCCACCATAAGCTTCTTAAGCCCTTCCCACGGATCTTCCCCGCGGACTATCTCTTCAACCTCATACAGCCTTTCATCATCTACGCCGTTCTCTATCAGCAGGGACATTATTCTTGACAGGGTTTCTCCTGACTCGTCTGCCTTCGAAAGGTTATTTCCGTAAAGAACCCTGTGAACCAGTCTTTCCGCCTTTACCAGCTCATAAAGCAGCTCTCTTTTCCTTTTGTCGGGAACGAGCCTTTCTATTTTGTTCTTCGCTTTCATGCACTCCTGTTCGAGAAACCTGCGGTGGACGGACTCCCTCTCTGAAAGGGAAGCACTTTCCATGCTCTTCAGTATTTCTTGCTCGTAAAAGAGCACCCTGTCCGCCAGCTCTTTCAGCTCAACAAACTTCATCTCCGGAATCCTCCAATTGATTTGACTGCTTCGTAAGCTTTGCTCGCTGTGTAAACAAAGCCCGCCGTGCAGACGGTCAGTATAAAGGGGAAGTAAAGAGATAACACCCCGATCAGCCTTTCCTTCTGTTCCTCGGGTATACTCGCAGGCTTTAGCAGTTCTTCCGCAACAGCTTCCGCATAAGGCACATAGAAGGAAACCTCTTCAGTATTTAAAAAGCAGCCGGAACCGGCCGCAAGTATGAAGCCTGCCAGGACATAAGGAAACCAGCTCAGAACTCCCATCACCTCACCTCTTCACAGCCTCTTTCTCCTCCGCTGCATCAGCCGTACTTCTTTTCTGCTCCAAAGAGATACCCGTTACGCTTTCAAAAGCCCGGCACACATCCGCCCCTCTTGATACGAGCATCTTCATAAGATTCATCTGCACGTCCGCCCAGTAAGGTGTGTAAGTCTTCATCGCATAAAGGTTTGCCAAAGCCTCAGAGATACAATTCTTCTCCCTTTCCGTAATACGCAGATTCCCTGCTTCTTTTTCCCTTTCCAGAAAGACCTTCACCTGAGTTCCCTTCTCAAGGAAGCAGGGGCTTGAGCTGCATCTGATACCGAGAACACCGCTGCTGTCGGTTACGAATCCCCTTACCTGCGCAGTTTCTCTCCCGCAGTAGAGCTTCTCGGGTCTTATCCACACCCTCTTCGCATCCCCGGGAACCGCAACCGCATACACGGTGCACTCTGACCCCTCAAGCTCTATCAGAAGAGGCAGAGGTTCGCTCCTCTGTCCTATCTCAACTCCCGTCAGAAGCTTCCCGTCCACGAGAAGCTCCCGAGCAAACACACTCCCTGCAAACATAAGGAAAAGCACCGCCTTCCTCACAGCCTCACTCCTCCAAAAGTCTTCCTGACAGTCCTTATCAAACCTCTGACAAGCAGGAAAACTCCGTAAAAACCTACAAGAGCGTTGCCCGCAAAAGCAAAGAAGATTAAACTCTTCAAACCCCCGAGGGTTTCGGGAATATCCCCGAAACCGAGAAGCCCGGCTGCCCTCTCCGCAAGAACCTCTACATAAGGCAGAGGAGCACCGCCAAGAGTCAAAACCGTAAGGAACACAAAAACAATCATGATGAAGCTCAGAGTGCTGATCAGAAGTTCATCAAGCTTCTCAGACTCCTCAATCACCTCATAACCTCCTCAAGCTTCCTGAGGTTTGCTCCCACCACAACCTCCCCATTCGGAAACACAAAGGTGGGAGTTCCTCTAACGAATGTCCTGAGAACTCTGAGGTTTTTCTCCACCTCCTTCTTTCCCTCCTCACACTGCTTCTGTCCGTATTCGTCCTTCAGGTAATCTTCATAGGTTCTGTTCTCACAGTAGTGAGCTACCGCCTTGGGCTTTGCCTCCCTGTGAAAGGGAAGGGGATACCAGATGATCCTCACCTCATACCCGTATCTGTCCGCAAGTTCCTTCACCTTCCCCTTGACCCTCTGACAGAAGGGACAGTCCGGATCGGAGATGAAGTAAAAATACCTCCCCTCCTTCACATTCTCGGGTTTGTAGGAAAAATACCTCAGCGTTTCTATCTTTGAAAGGTTCTCCTTTATGACCTTCTCCTTTATCCTCTCAAGCTGGCTCTGAGTTATCTGCCTCCTGTATGAGAACATCTCCCCCGAGATGATGAAGTCTTTGGAGGCATAGACTGGAACGAGCTGACCGTTAATGTTGATGATCATCTCGCAAAGCCCGAAGACCTCCCTCTTTGACTCTACCTTGTAGGGAGGTATGGGAGCGTGGTCTGAAAGCTTGACTTCCTCGCATATTCCGGCTAAAGCCACGAAGGGCAGCAGCACAGAAAAAAACCTTTTCATATACCCATCCTCCAAATCTTTTGACATAAAGTAATATACGAGCTTTTTTTCAAAAAGTCCAGCAATTTTCTTTGCCGTAAAGGATGCTGCAGACCTTCGCAGAGTATTTTCCGTAAAAGCTCGCTTTCTTTTCCCCTCTGTGATAGCAGTCAACCGCCCGCCATGTGTTTCCGAACTTTGACTGACAGTATTTCAGTATGTAAGCTCCCCACCTTGCGCTGTAAAAGGGATCAAAAAGCCATTCGGGTTTGAGGGAGAACTTCCTTATCCAGTAGGAGTTTATCTGCATGAGACCGATGTCGTAGTTCTCCTTTCCCCTTATGAGGGATAAGGCCTGCTCCTTCGTTTCGGGATAGCAGCTCCTGCCTCCGATGTTCACCGCATAAGGATGCAGTCCGCTTTCAGTCTTTGCAATTGAGTAAAGCAGTTCATAGGAAACCCCGTACTCAAGACCCGCAAGCCACAGAGCCAGAAGCACCTTCTCCATTACTGCCCCTGTATCTGAGAAGGTATCTGATTGATGACGTTCTGGATGTTTGTCTCTATACTGGGAGCTATGTTTTTCCGAACCTCCTCCTCCACCCACTCGGAGAAGTCTATCTTGGAGAAGTCTAACTTCTGAAACTCCTGCATGGTAAACCCCCTGCAGTTGGGAGACTGAGGTGTTCCCCACCCTATACCCAGCTGAGGTCTTCCCTGCTCGTGTATTATCCTCGCAAGGGGAGAGGAGAAGCAGCAGTAGGTCCTCTTCTTCTGCACACACACATCAAACCACTCCTCCGCACAGTACTCCCCGACATAATGGCAGTTACCGTCAAGCTGCCCCCAGCTTCTGAGGGAAGCAAGCTGACGCTCCGCTTCACTGCACCTCCCCAGTCCGAACCACGTCGTTGTTTTCCGACAGCAGTTCGAAAACCCCGTCTGGGTTCCGGGCGGTCTGCACCTCATATCACGTCCGTTGAACACATACACCGTCCCCACACAGCCTTCTTCCGTTACCTGCCCGTCCGCCGGCACATCGTTCGCTCCCTGCCGGGTGTCGGTGTTCACGGGAGGTGTGGAGGCGGCATCGTAGCAGTCGTAGGGGGAGCAGAAGTATCCCGATCCCTCCTGAATACAGGGGCGGTTCGGATTAAAGGGACAGGACCGGTTCGTGTTCGGAGCCCTTTCACACTTCTCTGTAGAGGAGTTGTAGGTGTATCCCGAAGGACAGATATAGGCGGGATCTGCTGTGCAGAGGTTCAGGGAACTGTCGTAAGTGTATCCCGAAGGACACTCGGGGGGACAGACGTAAGCAGCCCACCTGCCGCAAACCCACCGGTTCTGATACTGGTCAAAATGACAGAACCTGATGCTGTTCCCGCTGTTTGTCTCCACGAGATAGGGTTCCGCACGGGAAACTCCGCCTCCCTGCGGACACAGGGGAATCCAGTCTCCATAAATACCCGAACTGCCCGCGGTCCTGTAATATATCCGGAGCTGACCATTTCTGATCTCAAGAGTATACGTTCTCCACCAGTTCCTGCACCGCTCGGTAAACTCCGATGTCCCCCCGTTCTGTATGCTGATCCACTGACCCGCGTACCGGCTGTAACTGCCGTAGCACGGAATATCTCCGTAAATACGAACGCTTTTTCTGTCCCGGGAAACCTCTACTCCTCCTCTGTACTGAGGATCCTCGGCACTGTAAACCTCGGATCTGTATGCATCCCCGCTTCCCGTGGGACCGCAGCTCCACAGAAAGACCAGAACTAAAAGACTATAAAGGCTGAGCTTCACACCTGCCCGTTTGAGCATTGTAGGAACCTCCGGGAGGGCAGCTTATATCCGGATCAGCTTCACATACTCCCGTGCTCCGGTTGTATGTCCCCCCCTGCGGACAGGAAAAACTTTGAACACAGGAGGTTTTTTCCAGAGGGCAAAGCCATCCGGCAGAGCTGGTTCCCCACACATCTCCCTGAGTGCAGGCATCTATGGAGCTTCCATCAGCACAGAGATAGCAGGGAGTCTGCCCGCCGCAGTAGAGGTTTATCATGTCGTTCGTGGTCGTCCGGTCGTTCTGAGGCAGACCGTTTACGCAGTCCAGCTGTCCGTCCCACATCACGAGCGCCCTTCTCCTCGGTCTGTAATCTCCTCCGTAGCTGAGGTGAAGTCCGTCATCGCTCCACATCCCCCCCGCATCCATGTAAACCCAGTGCTCCCCGAGAGGAGAGACGCTGCCTATGTCCTGAGTGTCCACAAAGTTGTCAGGCTCTCCCGTGTTCCAGTTTGCGTAACTTACAGGTGTTCCGTCCCACCACACAAACCTTGAAGGATTGACCGAGTTGTAGGAAGGAGAGAGGTCAGGATCATACAGGCCTATCCATGCGGTGGTATTCAGATAAGAAAGTATCTGCCTCCCCGCCTCGTTATCTGAGGCGTCCTCTACCACAAGGAGGCCGGAAAACTGATCCCAGAAGTCCGAACTCTTCGTGATCGCTATCGTTTTGTTTGTCTGGGGATTGTAAACGAAAAGCTCGTAGTTTAACGTGTCGCAGGTAAGTCCCTGATCACCGGCAAGGAGAACCTCGCAGGGATTTGAGCAGACGCTGCTGCAGAAGGTCTGATCCGAGTAATACAGCCCCGTGTCCGCACAGAAGAAAGCCGAAAATCCTATCTTCCAGAAAAGCAGAGTCCCTGTAAGCAGCCTCCTCATCTTACTGCCCCACCGCTGAACAGATAAGGTCTTTGGAAGCGTTTACAACCGCCTGAAGTGTGGTTATCGAGGTAGAGAACCCCACGCTGTCGAGTCCCTGATCGCACCTGCAGGCTTCCACTACCGCCTCGCCGCTTTCGACGGGACACGTCCATCCGCTTGCTCCCCTCTCGCAGCTCCTTACTTCAAGGGGGGCGGTGGAGGTTCCTCCGGGCGTTTGAGACCTGTTGGTTCTGTCCGCAAACACGGAGGCATCCTGTCCGGAAGTCCTTACCGTGCACACTGCCGCAGGACAGCTGTCAGGAGTCCCCACCTCCGCAGTGTCCGCCCTCACGGGCGTGCAGATTCCCCCCTCACAGAGGAAGTCCGTGTAGGTGAGCTGTCCGGAAGAAGGACTGTAGGAAGCGTTTTCTATAACCGCAGAGGGTCTCGAAAGATCTATGTCTATCTGGCTCGGTGGACACTCGTATTCTCTCTTTATCCAGAACCACATATCGCTCCCCGTGAAGGTTTGACCGTAAATGTCAGGATTTCCCCTCACCTCTATCCTGTCCCCGTAAGCACAGACGGTGTAGGTTGCTATCTGAGTGTTCGTGGTGTAGCAGAAGGGCACGGGAGATACTCCCGTTCTTATCCCTTCCTTTACAGTCTGAACGCAGTTTTCTCCGGTGCTGCCGCAGATCCACTCGTTTTTAACCACACACTCAGGATCCGAAGGACAGGTGTTCGTCTGAGAGAGGGAAGCCACATCACCCCTGTAAACCTGGGACTTGTATATGTAAAAGTCATAACCCGACCAGCCGTCCCCCCAATCGTCTACCGCATATTCCCCTTCTATAACAAAAGTTCCTCCGTCTTCAATATATGGAGAAAAGTAGTATCTTTCTCTCCTGTCCCAGTTCGTGTCGCATTTGGTGTTGTATATTAGTTCTTCTCCCGTAGTAGTGTTCCAGAAAAGGAAAAATCTGCACTCCCAGGAATTCCAGGTGTTTCTGGGTCTCAATCTGACTGCATACTTCTGATACGGACGGAGTGTTACGGAACCACTAACGTATTCTATACCGTATCTACTTTCTCCTGCTCCTATGATGCAGTAACTATCACAACTGCCATCAATATTACAATCGGAACTGTAGGCTGCACCGCACACGTTAAACCCGTTCGTGATAACACAATTTCTGAATTCGCTGAAGGCATCAGGATTTACCCACAAACAGGAAAAAAGATCCGCCCACACATCCGCATGAAGACTCTTGCTGAATTCTTCACACCACACCTCCCCGTTCGGATCTACCCATGTTGTACCGCAGTCCTCATACATATCCGTGGTGTAGACCGAAACATCGCTCCTCACATCACAGGACACCCTCTCAGGAAGCCCTATGCTCTGCCCGTTTACCTGAACCTCACCTGCTCTGCTCACAAGGTAGTAGGGAGAATCGGGAGAGGTCTGCAGCGAAGGATCAGCAGCTATGTAAGACAGTCCATCAGGAGGTGTCTGGGAAGTGTAAACATAGGAGGGGTTCTGTTCCCCGTAAATGGCTCCGCCTGCATAGGCACACCCGGCTTTGTCCTGAACATAAAGATGTGCGGACATGGTGGACATATCAAATCCTGCCTTCGAAATTCCGAGATCACTGCGAACCCTCATAACCGCCTGAGATATACCACCGCTCACATAGTCCACTATCTCCTGAACAAGAGTGTTTACCCCGCAGGAAGCGTTCGAACAGAAACACCCCCCCAGAAGCGAAGTGTCCTCGGTGTTAACAAGAGACACGTATCCGGAAGTTCCCCCGTCCCAGTAGTAATACTCACAGTTCGCCCAGCTTCCCCCCGGATCACACGATACTATCCCCGAATAGCAAACTCCGGAAACCCTGATCCCAACCGACCAGGTGTCGTAAACATACTCGTAAACTCCATCAAGATCAAGATCTTCCTCGATTATCAGCCTGTAATCATTTCCCGAAAGGGGATGGAAAGTTATCCTTATTCCCTCCTTCTTCGAAGGACACTGGAGCCTTACCTCAAAGCTCTGTGTCCCCTCTATATTCTTCATGGGAGACTCGGTTTTTAAAGGAACATCGGCGTTCTCTCTTATTCCTTCCTTCGTTCCGAGCCTGCTCTTTACCTTATCCCACACACTTCCTGCTCCGTAATCTCCGGCAAAAACCAGACCCGCAAGCAGCACAAAAACCACACTAAAACGCACAGCAGTCCCTCTTCCTGTAAAGGAGGTTCACATAAACGTGGTGGTTTGCAAAGGGCACCTCTTTTCCTTCCCCCCAGAGCATCACGCTCCTACCTATCGGTATCCTCACGGGATGCGGAACAGGATGAAGAAGAAGAAAAGAATACTGGGACTTTCTCATTACCGGCATGGGATACATACCGCAGAGCCCCGACTCTCCCACGGAACCCCAGAGAATCAACTGTCTGTGGAGCTTGGCAACAGCCCTTGCACTGACAGCCATTTGGGAGGTAAGATTTATTCCCTGGCTGACACTCTTAGTCATTGGATACAGAGACCCCCACGTTCCGAGGCACCACCAGAGAAAGTCCAGGGGAAAACCCAGAGTAGCCGCAGCCGAATCCGCCATACACGCCATCTGAGCTACAGGATTGGCAACAAGGATAGCTTCGGGATTGAGAACGGAAGCCCAGACGTCGCTCTGCCAGAGAGGATCTACCTCGGATATGTAGCCTATATCCAGACCGCCGCTCTCAAAACAGACAAAATCAAGAAAGAGGTTGAGAAGAGCAAAAGGATGAAACTTTATGTAGTGAAACTGATAGGAGTGATGGTTGCTCTGATCCTCCCCTCCTGAATCCTCTCCCCCGAAACCCATCTGAGCTGTTGGAGAAGGAATGGGAAGCACCATTCCGAGAGAAGGGCTGCACGAGGGAATTCTTGTCGCCTCCAGAAAAGCAATGGGTTCCCAGAGAGAAACCTTGATTCCAACCCTCGGAAAAGGATCCATACACAAACATGCAGGCACGTTAGAAACGCTGCTGAAATCTTCAAGCCCCTGAAAACTTATAATCGTTACACCGCCTATCCTGATGGGAAAAACGTTGTAAATAGTTGAAACAGCAGCAGTCCAAATCCTAATGGCAGCCGCAGGAGTTCCCTCTCCCGCAGCAGTGCAGGCTGCAGCGGCCGGCAAAGGAAAGGAAAAGGATCTTATCAGGAGCAAACCTGTAAGCAGCAGGCTCAAAAATTTCTTCACTCCGCTTCCTCCAGCTCCACCACAAATCCCCCGTCCACTGCCATCTCGGGAGGCACTATCACCACGTCTTCATCCCCTTCGCACTCATACCAGATGCGGACGTGAAGCCCGGCCTCAGTTAGCCTTTCCTTCAGCTTTTCCTGAAGCTCCTCCTTTATTCCCACCAGCACCAACCCTCACTACCTCCACCTCTATAAGTCCCTTCTCCCTGCTTATCCTGACAACCGAAACGGTCTCGGTGAGCCTGAGCTTTTCCTTAAGCTCGGGAGTGAGAAAGTAGGTTTTTACCCCCAGCTTCCTTACGTTCCTGATAGGACACCCGGTGGAAACGTAAACAGCTTCGGGATAGTTTTTCTTAACCCATCTCCTCTCTTCCTCCCTGCAGGGATTGAAAACCACCATGGGAGGGGGTTCGTAAGGAATGTAATCGATCGGATTGAAGCAGTATCCCTTCGGATAGAGAACCTTCCACTTTCCTTTCTCCCGGTAGTAGATGTTCTCCTCAAGGCAGTAGGTAGGATCAATGTAGTAGGTCCTGTTTTCCGCAGCAGGAAAAAGCTTTTCACCTTCAAAGCTTTCTATCCTTTCCTTAAGTTCACTTTTCATGCGTTCAAGGTGAGAAATAATCCTGCCTTTCTGAGCTTCCAGCTCCTCCAGAAGGTCAGGCTCCGCTATCTCATAAACTCCTGCAAAGGCAAAACTCAGCATGAGCAGACTCCAGACAACCACCGCTCCGCTTTAAAGTATAGGTGCTTTTGTTTGCTATGTCAATCAAAAGAGAGGTATCAGAACACCCGTAATCCTGTCCAGAGAAACAAGACCCATGTATCTGGAATCAAAGGACGCAGGATGAATGCCGAGAACAAAATACCTGCCTTCGGGAATCCTCCCATCGTAAGAAATAGGAGGAACAGGAGCCTCAGGATAGGCAACCGCTATAAGCTTCCCGTTGCAGTAAAACTCCCCTCCTCTTGCGGCGAGAAAATCTCCGGGAAAGCAGACTGCCTTCTTTATGAGGTAGAGAACCCCTTTCTCCCTTATGGGAGGATACTGAGTAAGATCACCAACGTAAACCTCCACATACCTGCGCTTTCTTATCTGAGCATCCTTCTCCTCCGGATCCTCGGAGGGTCTGATCCACAGATAAAACCTGTGAGGCATAGAAGTATCAAGAGAACCTATAATGTGAACATACGGAAAGAAAAAAACAAAAGTAAGTGCAGTGTAAAAGATAAAGGAGAAAAGAAAAAACTTAGTGAGCTCCTTTTCCTTTTGCTTTAAGCTTTCTTCTAACTTCTGCAGTAATGTCCTCATAAAAACTTCCCCCAACCACAGCCTGTCGTATAAGAACAAGTCCTTCGTAAGAGTTCAGGATTTTCTCAAGGTTAACAAGAAACTCCCCGAACTTTTTTTCCTTTTCCTCCAGCGGTAAATCAGCTTTTATGATCCTTTCCTTCTCCTCATTTATTAAGCTCACTATATCTACAACTCTGAATCTGCTTTCTATCTCCCTGATCGCAGAAAAGTAGGAAAGAACTCCTGAGGAAACTACCAGCACAAGAACAAGCACGTAGTCATACCACCTCACACCTTCATCTCCTCTTCAAGCCTTTTGACCGCTTCCATGTAAGACATTCCGCTGTCCACAAGCTCGTGAATCCTTCTCCTCACCTGCGGATCGGTGAAGAACATCGCCTTGAGGAAGGAATCAAGAACAAGTCTCACCTTAACCGAAAACAGCTCCGTCTTGATGAATATCTCCGAATAGTGCCCCTTCACGGTTCTGGTGCTGTCCATGAGCTTTTCCTCGAACTCGCTGAGATCTATACTCTTCTCACGCTTGAGAGCATTTCTGGACGCAGAGTTCTGCATCATGAAAAACTGCCAGAAGGAGTTTTCCACCGCCGCACGACCTGCTTTCGAAAGAGCGTGCTCACCCATGAAGTCGTTAAAACCCTGGGTAGCCATGATAATACTTGCACCGTCCTTCCTGAACCTTCTGTAAGCCTGCTCCACAAAGACGTCTATTTTTGGTTTGCCGAGAAACTTGTGTGCTTCATCTATTATGCACACCAGTCCCTCCTTCTTCTTTGAGGTGTAAACCTCCCTGGACACATGAAAGGTAAAAACCATCAGAAGAGGATCCATCAGCTCGGGCATTCCCTCTATGTAGGTGTTGTCTATCACCACTATCGGGTTGGAAAGATCAACTTCGGAGGGCCGGTTGAAAAATACTCCATAGGAACCCTCGGAAGTGTAGGGTCTCATGGCAACCACAAAATCCCTTACCCTCGGATCACCGGCATCCTCAAAACTCCTGAGAAAGTTCACAACCGCATCTATATTCGTTTCCTTTCCACGTTCAGAGTAAACTTCCCTGATAGCCTGCTCCAGATAAGACCTCAAAACCTTTTCCTGCTGTGCAAAGGTCTGAGGATCCTTTGATCCCCCCATCAGAAGAAGCAGGGACACAAGAAACTCCATATACTCGTTGAGCATTTCCTCATTTTCCACAAGGCTGAAAGGATTTACCGACATGGGTCTTTCATAAGAAACCGATATGTATGTTCCCCCAAAGTTCCTGCAGAACCTCTCATAGCTTCCACCTATATCTATGATCCTGACTTTCCTTCCACCGAGGTAATACATGAGCGATACATACTCCAGAAACACACTCTTCCCGGCTCCCGTGGTTGCCACCATAAAACCGTTGTATCCGCCCTGACCGGCAGAAAAAAGATCAAACCCCGTCAGCTGTCCCGAAGGAGCTATGAAGAGAAGCTCCGGCTTTCCGAATACCTTGGGATCTCCGTATACGGGAGCAAGATCGGCTACATTAAAGGTAAATAACGCCCTTCCCCTTCCCAGAAACTTGTGAGTTTTAAGATCATACCCCAGAGGCATATTTGACAGAAATACTGCATGGTTGATGTATTTGTCTTCCTCAAGTCTGAAGCCGAGGGTGTTAAAGTATTTCTTGGCATCCGCTGTGCCGTCCTCAAGACTCTTCTCGTCCCTGCCGAAAACAAACAGCGAAAGGTTCACATACCATACATCTTCCCCCTTGTTCTCTATAATCTCCATCGCATACGTAAGATCCTCGTGCTTGAGCCTCAGACGGGGAAAAAGAGCATAGGGAAGCCTCTGGGAAAGAACAATGGCTGCATTCCTCTTTATGTTGCTCTTCTCGGATTCGGGAAGCTTGACAGCGTTGAGAGCGAGTATGTAAGGACAGGATATCCCCGCTCCCGTAATGGGATTCCCCCGGTAAAAGTAGCTCTCGGCGGAAGACCACTTTTCGGGATACCCCTTCACGCAGAGGGACTTCCCATACACCCCATCTATCAAAACGTAGTCCTCATGAACCTCCATCTTGAAGTCGTTTTCCACAAGACAGTCCGCTACATCACTTCCATCCCATGCAGGCTTGTCTTCATAATCCCTTCCCATGTGGAAGAAGGGGTAGAGAATGAATATCAACCTTGAGGGTTCACAAACACGGGGATTGAAACCTGCAGATCTCAGCTGACTTTCCACCCTCAAAAGCACCTTCCTTATCTCATCGTAGCGGACATTGAGATCGGCTATTTCCTCCTCGGATTTGCCGATAAACTTCTTCCAGAATCCCTCCAGCACCCCGTGAACCCTGCTCTTACCTCCCTGCTTAACCGCTATCAGAAGTCTGTAATCCCTCACGGGAACGGGAAAAGCATCGGAAATCTCACGGAGCGTATGATCCTTCAAAAATCCCGTGTAGCTCTCAATTACCTCACTCTCCAGCTGACCGATCGCACCCTTCTTGATGTATTTGAAATATGTCAGCTCTTCGGAAATGTCCGGGCTCGCCAGGAAAATAAACTGAACAGTGTAACCCTCGGGAATGCCTTTCAGCATATCCTGAAGTGCGGAGTAAGCGTTCTTGTTGGTTCCGATAAGCAGATCACACTCAAATATCCCTCCCATACCTCCATCCCTCAGAAAATACACCCCATCCTCATACTGAAACCACGGAAGAAAGTCCACCACGTTTGCCCTCTCAAAAAGCTTCTTCCACTCACTTACCTTCATCCTTTCCCCCTTCCTTCAGAGGAGTGAGAAGCTTTACTCCCTCCTTCCCTCCGATAAGATAATCCCCCAGTATCCAGCGGCCTTCTTCCACCCTCAGAAAAACATACTTTGCGGTGTTGAGAGCCCCGTCCTGCGACACATAGGGAAGAATCAGCACCCTCAGCACCGTATCGGGAGCCTTAACAGGAGCAGGAGGTTCCCTGAGAAGGGAAACTATCGCTTTCTTTACCTCCTTCTCGTAAAGATCTTCTCCCTTTTCCATCTTCTTCTTCACCCTTTCTTCGAGCAACTTTTCTTCATACTTCTGCCTGCTGAAATTTCTATCCGCCTGATACTTCTCATACCTGTCCCAGTCCTTTATCCCCGCACAGGAAAAAAGAAAAACGCCCAGTCCTAAAAACCAAAGCCGACCGCTATTACCCATCTTCTTACCTCCCTGCTTCCGAAGATATAGCCTTCAAGAAGTCTGAAAGAAAACGATCTCCTCAAAAAAGCTGCCTGCTCCATTTGAACAAGAAAACCTACCCTTTCCCGAAACCTCCTCTCAAAAACAGTTCCGAAGGAAAAGTCGTTCTTGAATCTCCAGAAAAGAGGAATGCGAACCTTCACCCTTGCTCCTACCCCGTCCATGCCCTCCTCTTTTTCATAGAAAACCCCCGCAAGGAAGGGATACCCGATCCTCCAGTCAAAGCCTCCAGCAAGATGGTAATTACCCCCTCCGGGTTTACCGGCAAACAGGTAAACCTCCAGCTTAGATACGGATGGAGGTTCATAAACAAGTCCGGGCTGAGCTAAAGCGGTAAAAGAAAAGCATAGAAAAAGAAACAGCTTTCTCACAGTCCGCTTCCTCCAATACCGTATTTTTCAGGATTTTCTTCCATGTCCCGGTATATCTCGCTTAAACTTCCGCAGAAACCTACGGTTCCCTCTCTCCTGCAGAGAGGTTCCTCATGATAGGGGAGAAGTAACCCGCCGCATGAACCGACAAGCAGGGAAAGAAAAACGCACAGGATCAGAATCCCTTTCATCCGCCGGTCCCTCCAAGATCAACACTCTTGAGGAAAACTACATCTACCTTCCTTCCCGCATTCACCTCTACAACGGGAAACATCTGATTTGCCAGCTTCATGTAAAAGTCCGCCAGCTTTCTGGTGGCTTCCGCCGCTCCGGAAAAGAGCCCGATCCGAAGAGCCTGCCGGGGATCCACCGTCTGGATGGCTCCCTGGGGATTGATAATCACATTCGTTCCGGAATACTGAAAAGCTCTTGAAACCCCCTCAAGAAAACCCGCAACAAGAGTTCTCGCAAGAATCTGCCCCTGCTTCGTTATTACTCTTCCCGCAAGTCCTACAAGCCCGTCCTCTCCCGATACGTAGCCCTCCACCTTCCTCTCCACCACTTCCCCGCTTTCCTTTACACAGGAAAGAGTTTCAAGTCTGATGTAAGCCCTCTCAGAGGACAGATCTCCGTATCCCGCTCCCACCACAAAACAGTCCCTGATGTCCACCCTGAAGCGATTGGGAAGGATGGAAAGATCGGTTAGCCTGATGAGAACGGGAAGAGGATTGCTGAGAGCCTTTCCTCCCGCAGGAGCGTTCAATCCGTTGAGAAGAATCCCGGGAACAAAGGATCCCGCAGGGATTACATCCCCGACAAACTTCCCGCTTTTCTTCCTCCCCACCTTCCTGACCACAGCTTCCTTCTTCTCTTCCTTACTTTCTGCAATGTCCAGAACTATCAAATCGGTTAGAACCTGAGTCTGAGGAGGTCCTTTGGGCGGCTGAGATGAAGCGGTAGGAGGTGGCGGAGGGGGAGGGGAAGAAGGAGGTGGGGATCCAGAAGTCCCTCCGCCGGATCCGGGAGGTGGAGGAGGTGGAGGGGGAGACACCGCATAGGATCTGAACCCTGAAGCCTTCTTCTCCCTCAAGCTTTCATTCTCCTTTCGGAGCTTCTCAAGCTCCCGCTTCAGCTTCTCTATCTCCTCCTCCTGCTCAAGAAGCTTTCTCCCATAAACACTCTTGAAGGTTTCTTCCTCTACCTTCTTCTCCTCCACCACCTTTATCTGAGGAACCGGTGCGGGCTTCTCCTTCTTTTTCTTCCCCGTCTGCTCTGAAAGGAACAGAATTACCCCAACCCCTATCGCAAAAGCAGCTCCCAGAACGAGGTACTGCTTCCTTTTTTCTCCCTCGAACTTCTCGAGCATCACTCTTCCCTCAACCTGACCACAAGAAGCCTTGTGCTTTCACCGGCTTTCAGCCTCGGCTTAACTATGGAAAGGGCTGCGGGAAAGCGGATGTAAGGGACAAAGGAACCTTCGGTAAGGTGAACGTCCTCCTTTGCGGTTATCAGATACTCCTCGATAACATACCTGCTCCCTTCGTAGCTTTTCAAGAGATAAAGATCAAGCTCCTTGAACTCCCTGACCTTTCTGTTTTCTTTCTTAACCCTGTAACCGGGCGGAGGAACCTCCCTGTATGCATGGCGAATCAGGGAAAGAATAAGCTTCTCGTAACTCCCGGCTTTCTTTTCAAACTCCCTCGCTCTCGCATCATCTTCATGAGGAACCTTGAGAACAACCGTGGCTGCCGGAATCTTCCTGGGTAAAAGTATCAGGGAGAATACCAGCCCCCCGCATTCTATATAAACTTCCCTTGGATACGAGGGATACTCAATCTTCTCCCCCTTTTTCGTGGGAAGTATCTTCACCCATGCATTTCTTCCCTTCCTCTTGATCTCTATACTCTTCTCCTTCGAATAAACTACCCCTGTTATTTCCGAAGAACACACGATCCTGTTTACGTCAGTCAGTGAAATCTCAACGTAGTGGTATCCGCTCCCCTCTACAACCTGAAAATCCTTTCCCAATACAAGGGAAACCAGCCCAAGAACAGGAAGTATCCTTCTCATGCCTCATGCCTCAATTGACCTCTATACCTTTCACGAAAAACCGACCGTTTCTTACGTAAAAATTGATCACCACAGTTTTCCTCTCCTGTCCGATATACTGCATCCCGCTCATCTTCCTGACCATCCCCTCCACAACAAGCCTGCTCCTTTTCTGATCAATCCTGAACCGCAGGGGATAAAAAACCTGATAGTAGTCGTTTTCCTTAACGGTCTTTGCTATTTTCACAAAAACTCTGTCAAGCTTCTTCAAATCTTCAGGAACCGTGCTGAAGAAAGGTCTTATCATGTCGAGGGAACTTTCAACGTTCTGGGGAGAAACTGTCATTACCCTGTCCGCTATGTAGTAAGCTACCTGCTCAAGATACGAGGAGGACAGCGTATTCCCTGCAACCCAGAACTCCTTTTCCACCTTCGGTGGAAGAATAACAACGGTTTTCCTCGAATAAAGCGAGTAGGTGGTGAAGGACATGAAGAGAAGCCCCGCAGCAAGCAGGGTTGCAGTAAGTCCGAGAAACCTCGTCTGCGCATCAAGCTTGGAAATTAAGTCAAAATACTTCACCTCACCAGCTCCCTAATCCAGTACTCGGGAAACTTCCCCTTCGGATTGTAAAGACCAAGCCTGTAAAAGAAGTGTATGAGATACCCATCCTGCCTGTTGTTTTTCAGCCTGCTGTAGAACCTCATGATCAGGTATCCCACAAGAGCAAAAAGAGGTGCCTGGTTCACTATGATCCCCACCCCCACAAAGGGAAACCACACCATTATTTCATCCAGCTCCCAGTTCAAAAGCTGGGGCTGAGCATGGAGATACCGGGGAAGCTTGTGCTCCTCCATTCAGGTTCCGAGGAAAGTAAGCGCGTATCTCGAATCCACGATTCCGGGAATAAACCCTATGACCATTCCCATTATGAAGACGGCAAGAGCCGATATGTATCTCCCTTCCTTGGCTATCCATATGGATAGACCTACCATGGCGGCTGCAACTATCTTTCCCCAGAATCCCTGCAGTCCCTGAGAAATTTCATCCCATATGGGACTCAGTTCGGCACCTCCTGTTCCTGCAAAAGCTGTCCCCGCTAAAAACAGCATAAACAGAGCAAGTGCAGCTTCCTGCCCGCTCAGCCTCATGATCTTTCACCTCCAAAGCTGTTTTAGTTCAGTATAGTTGCTTTTTTCTAATATGTCAAGCCCTTTTTCTGAGTGTCCTGTTGAGATTTTCCATGTAGCCGCCGGAAAGCTTCGAGTAAATCAGAAAGTAAATAAAGGGAAAAATTACAGAAAAAACCTTCACAGGAGCAAGAGCAAAATACCAGATCAGGAACTTCTTTGTTCCGAAAAGATCGTAAAGATGAGGCTTGATCAGATTGTAAACAAACAGAGCAGCAGGATACAGAATCTCATTTATAACTCCCTGCTGTGAATAGGGATCAAAAAGCCAGATCTCAAACATTCTCCAGAGCCTGGGAACAAGCCAGAAGGATATAAATTCGGTAATAATCCAGCTAAAAAATACAAATATAGTTAAAAACATGAGAAAATTCCTGACAACCATGTAAAGATAACCCCGACCCACCGTGTATCTGTGAACAAACCAGATGCCGCCTATGAAGTAAATGAGCGAAAAAACAAGGTGCAGAATCAAAAACTTCTCTTTGAAGATAAAGTAACCCGATACTATAATGATCAGATATGCAAGGTTTATCCATAGAACTACATGCCTGAGCACAAAGTTTACAAGCTCAATTCTTTCTTCCACGTAGTAAAGATTTTCTGACCCGAGATTTCTGAAAGCACCTTCAAATTCAAGGAATCTCAAATAATCCAGAGAAGAAAGAAAAGACCACAGGTTGTTGAAGTTAAGCTTAACTTCCCTTTCCCCTTCGGAGTCCGGAATTATGCTGATCCTCTCACTCATAGCATCCCACCCTCAAAAAGATCATCAGCCTGTAAGGCTCCTTCACGTGAACCCTGTCCCCGAGATTTGTAAACAGAAACACGCTTCCGTCGTTTCTTACCAGAACCCCGAGTTCATCGTTTCTGTAGTAAAGCCTCCTGTCTATTGCAGAGGAGATTTTTACCCTTTCCTCGGGAGGTATGTCCACATAATAGTATCCGTAAGTAATTCTGCAGAGATCTCCCACCTTCATCAGCACAAGACCCCCGATCCTGATATACAGCTCCTCCTTCCCGAGAGATTTCATTACGGTCTCGACAATAAACCAGCCTTCGGGAACAGGAGCAGTCTCTTTAAGAGAAACCCCGGCAGCGTAATCCGCCAGTCTTATTCTTACCGCATTCCGCAGAATGTCGCTTCCTTCAAAATTCTTGGAGCCGAAATGATACCCTCTGTCCAGAAAAGCCTTCTTTGAAATCTTCTCCCTCTTTTCAGTATCCTTCTCCTGCTCCTTCAGAACAGGAACCAGAACATCAAGCATCTTTATCCTGTCATTCGTGCTCAGTTCGGGAAGAATGGAAAAAATAAGCTCCGAAGTCGTTCCCAGCATCAGAGAACGCTCATTATTCTCAAAGCATTGTCCGCATTGATTCCCACCACCCCGGAAGGCACCAGGACATTACCATTCTTCTTGAAAAAGTCCAGCCTCTTTTTCGAATTCCAGAGCATCAGCTTCCCATACTCCCAGTCCTGATTGATACCGGGGATCTGACCGGTTCTCAGATACAGATCCAAGGCATAGAAAAGAGCCTTTGCCTTCTGAAAGGGAAGAGGAACCCCCTGTATGAACACACTTCCTTCCTTTCTCTCAAAAACAAGATCATCCACACTTACCACCTTGTCCTGCACCCTGAAAAGCTCCCACAGAGCATAAAGATTGAAAATGTTGAGCAGAAAAGTTCTCTTAAAGTTCTCGGTTTCGTCTATGAAGGTGATAAAAGCTCTCGGCCATACTCCCTCCTGTCTGTTCCTCTGCTCCTGTCCCTCCTGAAACTCCTGTTCCTCCTTCTGTTCTTCCTCCTTCCTTTTTCTGTAAAGACTTCCTCTTATTTCTATTACCTTTCTCTCTCCCGGTTTTCCCGTAAAAAACACCTGCTTGCGAACAATTGCCTTCCGGTAAAGAATTCCTCCTGCAACAACACAGAAATTGTGAAGATTAACGGGAGCAGGAAATTCCTTTTCCTCTCCTTCATCCAGCCTGAGAACAACCCTTTCCTGACTAAAGTCAAACAGAATGCTTCCCCTGGCCACCGTAAACTCAAAAACATGAGGATAAACTTCAACCATGATCCGCTTCCTCCAAAAAGTTTTTATTTCGCCACACTCCCGAATACATAACTCGCCATGAGCGGATGACGGGAAAATCTCGAATAAACAACCCTCTCCATCTCATACAGGTCGAGAGCAAACCTGAGCTTCCGCACCAGAGCCTCCTTCCTCCTGTTTGTGCTGTTCCAGAGCTTTTCCATAAACTTCCTTGACTTACCGGTATCCAGAAAATCCTCCACACAACTAACAAACTCCTTTTCCATATCAGGAGCATACTTTTTCAGATTCCTCGCTTTATTTATCAACTTCGCATATTCCGTGTAAAGTCCAGCTATGAATTGATATGTCAGTTCATACGCAAGATACTCTTCAAGACTGCTTTGAACTGCAAGAAGAGCCGAAGGGGAAGGCGACAGAAGACGAAGCAGCCCCAGAGCAGGTATGTCATATCTTGCAAGAAACTCAAAATCTGAAGCGGTTAGAGGCTGCCTGTTAATCATCTTGGTAACGATGGAATCAAGGGTTGAGTGGACATAATCCTTTATGCTCTGTAAAGAAACTGATTCAAAGTTACCGCTGTCGTTGTAACCTGGTAGTTCCACAGAACCGCTTTCCTCTGCAAGTTTTAACACATCATCTACCTCAGCAACCGGCGCTACACATACATACGAATAGGGAGGAGAATCACTTATCTTTATTACGTCCCCGAAAAGAGCCCTCACAAAAAACTTGAGGCTTGTAGTATCCCAGTAAGGATAGGTGGAGGAAACTTCATCCGTAAACCTGTCGGCTATGCTCCTGTATCCTGCGAAAAGATAACAGTCCGGACCGGTGCACCCCAAATTGGCAAGATAACTGCTAAATTCTGACATCATATCAGTCCAGCTGCTGAGAGTCGAATCAACCGCACTGAGCCAGCTGTCGGATCCCCCTCCCGCTACCTTATTGTTTAATACCTCGGACTTTATTCTGTTGGACAGGTTAGCAAGCAGCTGACAGGAGTTGAGAGACATGGCGTTTATCTGATTGGCAAGAGCGGTAAGCTTCTTCATAACAGAAGAACACTGAGGACACATGATGTCAAGAGCTATGTCGAAAGCAAAACCGGGAGCGTTAGTTATTACCTTCTGAGCAAATTCTATAAAGTATTCAGGTTTGAAGTAAGCAAAAGAACCAAACGCAAGATCTATACCCCCACATCCAGCATTTATGGAGGGTGGAACCACCTGAAAAGGCTGGAAGGTTGCCGAAGGTGCCCGGTAAACTGCTCCTCCTCCAAAATAATAACCCCTCTTCTGAGCTTCAACCGAATATCCCGAAGAAAGGGTAACCCCGAGACTTTCAAGAAACTGATCAACCTCACCTGCAAAACCTGAAACCAGAAAAAGCATGCTACTGAGCAGAAACCTCTTCATATTTCAATCCTCCCTTCTCATATATCTCAAGCCCCGTGTATATCCTTTCTATAAGCGTTTCGTAGCTTACAAACCCCGTCGCAATCCTGAGAATAAAAGGCTTCTCCCCCATCACTGCCAGAAAAATGTCCGGAACGGTATATACCTGCAGGTTCCTTGCAAAACCGGGATTCTTTTCTATGTCTATATACTTCACACTCCAGCCTGTTCTCGGAAGAAAATACAGACGTATCATATCCTTCAACGCCCTGCAGTAGGGACATGTGTTCGTAACAGCAATCAGAAGCCCGGCTCTTTTCCTGTAAGAAACCACCTTTCTGTACATCTCATCCCGTCTGGCAGACAGATGTGCAACCCTTGCAGGTTTTGCATCCGCTACCTTTCCCACAAAACCCGCAACAACAGGATCGGTCATTACCACAAGATCAGCTGTCCTCTGGAACCTCTCAGACTTCCTGAGCATCCACACGTGAAGCCTGTACAGCTCCCTGACATTCTCGTAGGTCGGATTCGCTACCGCTATCTCAAGAGCTTCTTCCCTCAGCTTCCTTATCTCGGAAGGCTTCATCTCATCCAGCCTGTCCCAGGGAATCTTCACAGTGAGATCCTTTCCCTCCTTCTTTTTCCCGCCTTTCCTCTCCTCCTCAATACACAGGTTCCTCCAGAACCACCCCCTTTCCCTGTCTTTAAAGAAATACTTGATCTCGCAAGTGCTTGCAAAAACAACCCCTGTAAGGAGAAAAAGAAACACTCCCATTACCATCACTTATCACTTATAAGATACTTGACATATTGTAAAAAAGCAACTATTTTAAGGTAAAGCGAAAACTCCTTAAAAAGCTGAATTCCTTGGGAAGAGACCAGACCCGAGGGTAGAAACAAAATAGAAGCCCAACCTCCCCTTTCTCCCCTTTCCTTCCTTTTTCTTTCTTCTGCCCCCGGGTTTGTGTCTCCACTTCGTGGAGAAATCGGAGAAATCTTTGTTTCCCACGGGTTAGCCCGCCTCAAGGGCTTACGGGTTTTCATACCCGGCCACGTGGGGTAAAGGAGGTTGGTGTCATGTGGAAGACAGACGTCCAGCCAAAGCTCGTTCCTGCCCTTAAAGGCAGGAAACCAGAGGTAGCCGAATATGGCTACCAGATATTCAGAATACCCCTCAGTTATAAAGGGGTATATGTGGAGAGAGATCTCCTTTGCCTTTCATGGGAGAGAGAAGTCAAAGGGGTCAGGGAGAGGAAGATTAGACCCATCAGGGTCGTAAGCCAGGAGTATTACCTAATCCCCCACTCCCGTTTAGAGCGGGAGATGAGGGATGCGGGATTTGAGGTGTCCGTTTTCAAAACGGGAACGGACTTCAGGGCACAGGGAACACTGAAAGACCAAGAAGCCTATCTCCTCCTCAGAAACTCTTACAGGAATGGAGCGTTTGCGGTAGACATCTATGTGAAGGTGGGTGAGGTATATATGCCCACCTTCAAAGATGCAATCTGGTATCCCCACAGGGCAACGAACGGACCACTCCTCACCCGTGAAGCCCTTGAGGAGACATGGAACTTCGCAAAGACCATCCCCTCAGTTCTTCCGAAGCTGAAGAGGGAAGCCGTTCCCCTCGGCTACCTTGAGTTTGTAAAGAGCCTCAAGGTGGTCAGGAGGGAGTATGAGAACGGCTCCCTCAAGAAGGAGGAGGTAGATCCCGTAGGCGAAGCCCTTTACAGGAAGCTAAAGAAATACGGAAACCTCTATGACTTTGTTCTTCACCTTATCCGAGAGACCGAACCCTTCCCTGAGAAAGGATACGGATACAGGAGAATACGAGACCGCATAGAGAGATACACAGGGACGGTAATACGGGAAGTCTTACGCCTACGGGAAGCCCTTGAACGCATGAAACTCAAGAAATCCGCTTGACCTTCTTCGGGACGGGGCTTTCCCCGTCCCTTTCTGAGGAGGAAAGTCATGAGGGGAAGAGATTATGTCCGATTAGCAAAGAGAATGGAGTTAGCAGCAAGAACGGAAGCAAATGTGATGAGGGAGGTATGGCTCAGGAGAGCGGTTAGCACCCTCTACTACGGAGTCCTGCATGAAGTGATAGCCTTCCTTGAGGAAGGCGGAGTAAGAGTAAACAGGAACTACAGGGTTCACGAAACGGTGAGAACGCTTCTGAGCAACAGAATACCTAAGGCGGGAATATGGATGGGAAAACTCCACAAACTCAGAACCTTCGCAGACTACGATATAGACAAGCCCTTCACATACTCGGACTACAAAAACGCTCTCCAGTTGGCTAAATTAGTTTTAAGGGAGGTAGGAAGATGAAGGTTGCGGATGTGGATAAAAGAGTAGAACAGCTCAAAAACTTTCTTTCCGAGAAAGGGATAAAGGTAAAGGATGTGGTCGTTTCTGACTTCGGAGAAGAGGGTATACTTGTAAGGGTATTCACGAACCTCAGATCTCTAAAAAAGGCAAGGGAACTGGAACTTGAGCTTGTAAAGAAAGGAATTGACACAGACGAGTTTACCGTGATTATACTTCCTGCCCACTAATTCTACCAATCTACGCTAAAATCTCGCTAACTCCACCAAATTCCGCTTAATTTCCTTCAACTTTCCAACTTCCGAGGAGGTATGTGTCATGAAGGAGTATTATGTCCAAATACTCTGCCCTCCCCTTTCTCCGAACCACGATCTCAACGATTTCAAAGCCTGTTCCCTTGATAGACGTCCTACTTTCCTCAAGATCAAAGGAGGCAGGCTCTCGGAGGAGGGGTTTTTAAAGGAGGTCAGGGTGGATGATCACGGTTCCCTCTACAGGGGAACGTGGTCTCTGGTAAAAGCCACCCTGGACCTCATGAGGAAGGGAAAAGTCAGAGTTATACCTCTTGCGGGGACGGGAACGGAAACGGAGAAGCCCATCACCGAAAAACAGAGAAGGCTGCTTCTGTCCCTCATGAAAGAACTCGGGGAGAAGTATTCCATACCTGCAACGAGAAAAGACGCTTCCGTGCTCATTGACTACCTCAAATCCCGCAAGAGGGCTGTGAAGAAAAAAGCAGTTGCTTAAGGAGGTGAAAGAGAGGTTTCTCTCCTTTTTAACAATCACCGGTTTTCCGACGGGGTTTTCAGGCTTTCATGCCTGTCCCGTCGGGGTATGGGAGGTGTGTCATGTGGATAACACCGGGTTTAGCTGATGGGGAAAAAGCTCCTCGTTATATAGCGGTAATTACTACTACATGTGGGGAAAAAAGGGTTCTTCTTTTTTATGAAACAGGAAGTCTTCCCGAAGACATAGCGGACAACTGTCTCAGACATGAACCTGAAGCGAAGGAAATACTTGTGCTGAAAACGGAATACGTTGTTCAGTTTATCCCTGCACGGAAACTATACCCGGAGAAAGCAGAGGTTGTTGAACCTGAAGGAAGGAGGTAACAGCATGACAAAGGTAAGAAAGTGGAAAAGCAGGCTGGATGGCTTTACTCCTATTGTGAACCTTGAATATGAAAATGGAGAAAAAAGAAAGCTTACCCCAGAGAGCAAACCCAGAAACGAAGTTGAAAGAAAAGTAATCGAAATACTTGGAAAATACAGCGAAAATGCAATCCATTATGCTCCTGGAAGGGGCTTTTCTTGGGTACATTTTTGTCTGTTCTGTGAGCTTGAAAAAGTCCTGGGGTATTCTTAAGCGGGGGCTCCCCGCCCCATTCCTTTTCTCTGGGATACAGGTTCTGGGTTCTTTTTAAGGATCCGGCATCTGTATCCCCGTGTAAGGGGAAATCCTCGTGAGGAGGTAGAAAAATGAGGTAAATCTTCAACCGCCGCAGTCTGTATTTCTGAATTCGGGACCCGAGAGTCCCGAGCCACTTTGAAAACTTCAAAGGAGGTGTGCAGCCATGAAGGGAAAGTGTGTTCTCTGCGGACATTTTTACTCGGAGGAGGATCTTAAAATCCTCGTGGATAAGGGTATTGTAGAAATCCATCAGCTCCGATGCCGAGATACTGATGACGATCCTGAGTGCTGTAAATCAATTACCACCGAAGAAGGAATCTGCCCTTCATGCCGGGCTGAATCTTAGTGTTTGATATGCCACGCTAAATATGGTATAATTTAATATGTCAGGAGGAGGTAAGTGTCATGAGGAATCTCTGGGAAGAAGTTGGGGAAGTTTACAGCCTGTGCAGATTTAAAGGAGATCTCTCCAAAACTGCTGAATTAGCAAGAACCGAGAGCTGGGGAATTCTTATAGACCCCTATATCTGGAAAGACAAAGAAGATGGAAACGGTTACACGACAAAAGCTGTCCTTTTCAGAGTAAAAAACGTATCGAACGGAGAATACCATAATGTCCTCATAGGCTTAAATCCAAAGGATGGAAAATTCCATATTTGGTGTGGCGATAGTTACTGCCAGGAGCTTGGCTATGAAGAGTCGCAGTGTTGGTTCTGGCGTAACTACGCTAAGGGAGAGCCACACTGCAAACACACTGCACTCGTTCTCCAGTTCATAGATGCAAATCCAGAAATGAAAAAGGAAATAGAAAGGCTCCTCCTTGGTAAGGATTCCACATTCGCAGCAGGCATTCAGGGCAAGCTAAGGCTTGCCCTCAAGAAAGCCAAATCCATACTCCT
>DRNB01000007.1 GCA_011375045.1 Aquifex aeolicus | reverse complement strand
GATAGGAAGCAGATCCCTGTCTTCCGCAACTCTTTCGGACCTCACCACCTCCGGATTGTGTCTGATCTCCGGCGTTCTCGGAGAGACCTTTATGGAGTACACGTCGCCCACTCTGAAGCTGCAGATCCTGTCCATTTCCCTGCTGAAGGCGGTGGAGAAGA
This sequence comes from Aquifex aeolicus, assembly GCA_011375045.1. Lineage (GTDB taxonomy): Bacteria > Aquificota > Aquificia > Aquificales > Aquificaceae > Hydrogenivirga > Hydrogenivirga aeolica_A. The sequence goes on along the minus strand of DRNB01000007.1, from coordinate 9,460 downwards.
GGACGATACCCCCTGTCCAGTCGCCCTGTTCTGTAATGAGCCTCAGCTTTCCCCCCTCATGGTCGTAGAGGAGCAATCTGTTTCTTTCCGCCGCTGACTTCGTAAACCTCAGGATCACGGTGGTTACGTCCGCCTCGGGTTTGAACACGTCCGAACCCATATATACAACTTCAGTTTTCCCTCTTTCCGCCAGAAACTTCCGGAGTTTCTTGAACTCATCGAGGATCAGAAAGGTTCCCGGAACTATGAGGATTAACTGACCTCCTTCCCTGAGAAGCTTCACGGATTTCTCTATGAAGGCGCCGTACACGTTATACTTTCCATACCAGGTTTCGTAGGTTTTCCGATAAATCCGCTTCGTTTCGCCGTCCACCTTTATGGGATAGTGTTTCGACAGACTGGGAATTCCGTAAGGGGGGTTACCTATTATGATATCGAAGCGCTCCCCCGTTTCCCAGAGCAGATAGTCAGCCTGAACTATCTCTATACCCCTGTCCAGCCCGTTGGCGTGAACGTAATCGACCACCTCTCGGTTTATCTCTACCCCCACGCGTCTGCTGGATCGTCGGAGGAGGTGTCCTCTGTTTTCCCTTATCCTGTGAAGGAACTGGCATATACCGCACGCCGGTTCGAGGATCCTCAGATCGGAGGAGCTCAACCTTTCCTCTTCTATGAGGCCGACCATAAAGTCCACAACCCACAGAGGTGTAAAGAATATGCCCCAGTCCCTCCTGATTCCCTTAACCTTCCTGCTTACCGTCGCCGTGTGGGTTTCGACGTCCACCCTTTCCCCCGCCATTCCTGACCGTCAGGCTCCAAACTTTTTAAGTCTGAGGGCGTTGGCAAGGAGCAGGTTCATTATCTTCTCCGCCGGAATGATGCCGATCTCCCCCTTCAGGCACTCCCTCTCCGTGAATCTCTCCGAGGTTCCCCCCAGAACATAGGGGGAGTGTATCAGAAGCGGAACCGGATGCCAGGAGTGTCCCCTGAGAAGACAGGGGGTAGAGTGATCCCCCGTTATGGCGAGGACGTCGGGCTCGAGTTCCAGAAGCCTGGGAAGGAGAGTGTCGAACTCCTCGAGAACGCTGACCTTACCCTTCCAGTTTCCGTCTTCCCCGAAGGAGTCTGTTCTCTTTATGTGCAGGAAGAAGAAGTCGTAACTGTCCCACACCTCCCTGAGAGCCTCCAGCTCTTCGCCGATTGTGTCTCCCTTAAATTTCACAACGTCCATTCCCACCAGGGCAGCGAGCCCCTTGTACATGGGATAGACCGCTATGCAGGCTGATCTGAGACCAAACTTCTCTCTGAGGGAGGGGATCCTCGGCTTCTGGGAAAACCCCCTCAGGAGGAGGTAGTTGGCTCTCTCCTCGTCCTTGAGAACGTCCTCCGCCCGTCTGAGAAACTTTCTGATCACCCGGGCGACCCTTTCGGCGGCTGGATTCCTCCCCTCCGGTCTGAGGGGTTCCCTACCCGTAACCTGGGGATCCGTATCGTTGATCTCGTCGCTTCCCTCCGGAAGGGGTTCGGGGAATCTGAAGAGAAGGGCGACCCTGTGCTCCATCCCCGGCGCTACGGTTACCTTTACCCCCTCTATATCTCCTACCTCCTGCTGGAGCTTTGCGCTTATCCGTCTGTTCTCCTCCGTGGGCAGTCTGCCCGCCCGCCTGTCCTTCACCACCGGTTTTCCGGAAACATACTCCACCGTGGCGTAGTTTGCCCTGACCGCTATATCCGTTTCCCGGACCTCGAGACCCACTCCGAGCGCCTCGAGAACACCCCTTCCTATCTCGTAGCGGAGCGGATCGTAGCCGAATATACCCAGATGTCCGGGTCCGCTGCCGGGCGTTACTCCGTAATCGACGGGCACGTGGAGTCCGAGGGCGGACTTCCTGGCAAGGAGATCGAGATTAGGTGTCCGTGCCAGTTCGAGCTCCGTCTTACCGTTCTCGACAGGGAGACCACCCAGTCCGTCGAGCACAACGAGGAGCATCTTCGTATCGTTTTTTCTGACGAGGGAGGCGATAACTTCCATAAGCTTATAGTATGCCACACCTTCCCCTCAGGGCTCCGGCGAGCTTGATTTCTGCAGAAGAACCTTGTAAACTGATCATCCGGGGCTGAGGTCAGGGAAGAGGAAAGCTCACAGGTGTGAGCCGTTGACCCCGATCAGAACTCTCTCTTGTGAGGAGGCACAGCGATGGAGCTGTGGGTAAAGATAGGCAGATCCAGAAAGAAGTTTCAGGGTTCCTTCAGGGACGTGATGGAGACGCTTCTCAGGGAAAGCAGGGGAAAGAAAACGGTAGAGCTTCTCTCCTTTCACGCAGGTCAGAAGGAGAGGAGGCGCTTCAAACGCGAGCTGAGATCCCACAACAGGGATCTTGTGAAAACGGCGGCTTCTCTGGTGAGGTGGTTCTACACAAGGGACGCCCGTCAGCTCAGGAGAAGGATAAAGGAGCTGAAGAGGAGAGCCCGTTACCTGTCCAAGGGGGAAGTTTTCTACTGTCCTGAAACGATGGAGAGGATAAGGGAACTCGAAGACAGACTCAGGGAGATAGAGGATCGCCTCGAGGAGATAAAGACAGGGTGAAGGCTTACACCAAGTACCTCACCTTCAGAACGGAGAAGAGAAGGGAGCTCATAAGAATAACAGACACGGTAAAGGAGGCGGTCGCCGAATCGGGGGTGAGGGAAGGTCTGTGTCTGGTGTCCGCCATGCACCTTACCGCCGCGGTAATAGTGCAGGACGATGAGGAGGGTCTCCACGAGGACATATGGGAGTGGCTCGAAAAACTCGCCCCCTTCAGAAGGGATTACAGGCACCACAGAACAGGAGAGGATAACGGGGACGCTCATCTCAAGAACCTTCTCCTTCACCTTCAGGTGGTTCTTCCGGTAACCGACGGGAAGCTGGATCTGGGTCCCTGGCAGGAGATCTTCTACGCAGAGTTCGACGGCAGAAGACCCAAAAGGGTAGTGATCAAGATCCTGGGAGATTAAAATAAAACTTATGAACAGAAGGGAGTTTCTCAGGGGGCTGTCCGCAGGCAGTCTGCTGGTGCTCAGCGGTCTCTCCTTCGCCAGAGTGAAGGAGGAGGAAGTTGCCTTTTCCTACGAGGTAACCCTTCCCTACAGGAAGGACGTCAAGCTCTGGCTCCCGCTTCCCGCAGACACGGACTATCAGCGCCTTGTTAGCCTGAGCTTCGAAGGAAGCTACAGAAGAGCCGGCACATACAGGGACCCTGTTTTTGGGGCACCCACGCTTTACGCCGAGTTTTCCGGGAACGTGGGCGACAAGAGGATCTTTGTTAAGATGAGGGTGCGTTTCCGCCCCAGAAGGGTCAGTCTGATCGAGGGATCTCACCCGATACCCTCCGATGTCAGGAAGTTCCTGGAGCCGAGCGAACACATACCCACCACGGGAAAGGTGGCGGAGATAGCCGGCCGGATCACGGAGGGCAAGAGAACACCCATCTATAAGGCGTGGGCTATATACGAGTGGGTGGTGGAGAGCACCTACAGGGATCCCAAGGTGAAGGGTTGCGGACCCGGAGACGTCAACAGCATGCTCGAGATCCTCGAGAGGGGAGGCAAAATAGGGGGTAAGTGCGCGGATCACAGCTCCATATTCGTTGCCCTCTGCAGGGCTGCGGGGATACCCGCCAGGGAGATCTTCGGTCTCCGGGTGCTACCTGCAAAACTTTCAGAAACCCTTTCCATCAAAAAGGGAGCGAAGGATCTGACCAAAGCCCAGCACTGCAGAGCGGAGTTCTGGGCGGGTGAGTGGATCCCCGTCGATCCGGCGGACGTTACCAAGATCAGATTGAAGGAGAAGTTAAAGCCCGGACACCCCCGCCTGGAGTTCGCCAAGCGCTACCTCTTCGGTAACTGGGATCACCACTGGATAGCCTACAACTGGGCGAGGGATTTTGTCCTTGAACCGCGTCAGAATTTTGTTCCCCTGAACTTCTTCGGATACCCCTACGCCGAGGTGGAGGGTGAACCCCTCAACTGGCTCGAACCCGACAGCTTCGTTTACAGGATAAGGAAGCTCTCCTGAGCTCACGAATAACAGAGTAATCCCTCTTCACACCCCAGTTTTTACCTCATAAATTTGAATATTAGATTCAATTAACTTTAATCTGGCTGTATTTTTACAGCGTTTTTCTGGTTTACAATAGACTTAAGCAACTTAGTATAATTACCCAAGTAATCCTTTTCTGCGAGCGGAGGTGCGTTTTTGAAAAAAAAGACATACATATTCGATGATGACACCCTCGAGATCCTCGATCAGCTCAAGTGTGATCTTAACCAGAAGGAGGTAAGCATAATAAAGGACGCCCTCCGGGCGTATTACGAGGTTCAGTGCAACAAAAAGGAGCTATACAGAACGCTTCATGAGGTAGTTTCACAGCTGACCCACATAGTCCAGAAGATAGAAGAGCTGAGCTTCGCTCTGGGACAGTGCAGGGAGCGAAACAGGCAGTTGGAGAGAATCATCGAAGAACTCAGAGGAAACTGTGAATAACAGATTACAAAATACGTAAAAATACAGATGTTATCTGGTTGTTTTTGGTGAAAAAGAGGTTACTTTTCCATTTTAGTGAGGGTTTTGATAACGTCAAGTTCGAAATTCTTCAGGGAGGCACTGAAGTTTATCCTCCACAACAGAGCGGAGGAGGTGGACACCGCTTTAGACATAGGGGAGTTTAAAAAACTGACCAGTGTGAACAGATACGATCTTATTCTGTGCGATCTTGACTGCGTTTTCGATCACATCGATGAGTTCAGAAGGTGGGTGGAGAACAATCTGAAGGACACACGGGTGGTTTTCTTCTCCTTCGACCCCCCCGAGATCGTCAGGGAAAGACTCGGTGACGGAAACGCCACAAATTACATAAACAGGCCCCTCGATCCCGAGCAGGTTATAGAATTCGTAAAACGGATAAACTGATCCTAAATAAATTTTTTTTCTTCCGATTAACCAATTGAATGTATCCCTCAGGTGGAGGTGGCGGTAATGAAAGAGATTCTTCCCCCCCAGGAAAGCGGAGCGGCAAGGAGAGCGATGTCCGGAGCGAATCAGCGCAGGAGGGAGAGAACCTCCGCCAAGAAACAGGCGCTCGTGGAAAAGCTCGCCTCGGCTTCCGAAGAGGTTGCCGCATCGGTGGCAGAGATATCCTCCGCAACCGAAGAAGCGAAGAGATCCGCTGAAACGGTAGCTTCCGCCGCAGAAGAAGCCGCCCGTTCGACGGAGGAAACCAGAAAGTCCGTTGAAAAGATAGTTCAGCTCATAAGGAAGGGTATGGAGGAGGCGGATAAACTCCACAGCGCTGTGGAGGAGCTCAGCAAAAGAACCCAGACGCTTTCGCAGGACATCAGAAAGCTCAGCGAGAGCATACTGAGCACAGCGGGAAAGATAGAGGGAACGGTCGACACCGTGAGGGTAATAGAGGAAACCTCCCGGGAGATAGAGGGAACCACCGGATCCATCCTCAGGATAGCGGACAGGATAAACCTCCTCGCCCTCAACGCAGCAATTGAGGCTGCCAAAGCCGGAGAGCACGGTAAGGGGTTCTCGGTTGTGGCGGAGGAGGTCAGGATAATGACGGAGATGTCCGAAAAGAGTGCGAACCAGATAAAGGACCTCCTCACCGCTATTGTGGAGAGCATAAAGAAGACAGTAAGCCGTATAGGGGAGCTGGTTCAGGAGGGAAAGAAGCAGGTGGACGTGATGAAGGAGGTGGTGGGGGAGTTCGAGGATATCTCCAAGATGATCTCCGATCTTTCCTTGGCGGTGGAGGACTTCATGAACCTCTACAGGGAGGAGCTGAACGCTCTGGAGGAGCTCAGGGAAAGCTCGGAGCAGGTTGCCTCCGCCTCCGCTGAGCAGTCATCCGCCGCAGAGGAGATATCCCGCTCCGTGGGTGAGCTTGCAACGGCGATGGACGAGATAAACTCCGCCGCAGAGGAACTGAGGAGGATGGCGGTGGAGTTGAGAGATGCACCCTCCATAGAGGAGAAGATGGCGGAGCAGATCGCAGCCGCAGCGGAGGAGCTGTCCGCCTCCGTGGAGGAGTTCTCGGGGAGCATAGAACAGGTCAAGCAGGCAGTAGATCAGCTCTCAGCCGCTGCTGAGGAGCAGGCACGGGCGGTCGAGGGTATGTTCAGCATAGCCAAGAACGTGAGGGAAACCTCCCAGAACGTCCGGAGCAGTGCGGAGAGCAGTCTCGAAGTTCTCGGAAAGGCCATCGAAGCCTACCGAAAGGGGAGAGATTCCCTTGTCCGGGCAAAGAGAAATCTCGAGGAGCTGAGGAAGGGTATAGAGGAAAACATGGAGGATCTCAGGAACCTGAGGAAAAAGACAGCCAAGATGAACAGACTTATGAGCAGGCTGGAGCTGATCATGGTTCAGACAAACATGCTTTCCGTCAACGGCTTTATAGAGTCCGCGAGGTCGGGGGAGTTCGGCAAGGGGTTCGAGGTGGTCTCCTCGGACATCAAGAACCTCGCCACCGAGGGGTCGGAGAACATAGACCTGCTCCAGAACAGCCTCACGGGTATAGAGGATCAGTTCGATGTGTTCTCCCAGCTCCTCACCGTTGCATCGGCGGAGATCCTTTCGGATATGGAAAACGCTTCCAAAACCGCCCTCTCGGCTGAGGAGTGTGTGAGCATGACCGAGGAGTCCCACAGGAACATGGAAACCATAGAGAAAAGCTCTCAGGAGATTCTGAAGCGTGTGGAGGGTGTGGTTAGCTCCTCCGAGCAGATAGCCTCCGCAGCGGAGGAAACAGCCAGAACGACCAGCGAGCTGGCTCAGGCTATCTCTCAGATAGAACAGGCTGTCAGGCAGATAGCACAGGCGATAGACGAGCTTGCGGCGGTTGCCGATGAGCTTCAGGCTTACTGAGGTTTCCGGAATGGTGAGCTACACCCTTTTCAGGGTAGGAGATCAGCTGTTCGCTTACAGGACCGAGGACATCATCGAAACGGTGAGGGTGGAGAGAATCTTTCCGGTTCCCAAAGCGCCCCCTTACCTCAGGGGTGTGGTGAACCTCCGCAACAGGGTTGTTCCCGTGATCGATGCCTCCCTGCTCCTCTGGAACCGTTCTGAGGACAGCGATACGGCGGTGATAGTGGAGGTCAGCGGTGAGCCGGTTTGCCTGCTTGTTTCGAAGGTGGTGGGGATAACCGAGGTGGCGGAGGAGAACGTAAAGTCCCGGGAGGAGGTGGAGCTGGGGGATGTAAGGGAGGAGTTTGTGGAAGGTGTCTTTGAAAAAAACGGGGATGTGGTCTTCCTCCTCAGCCTGACAGAGGTTCTGAAGAAGAGGGGAAAGGAGGGGAGAAAGCGAAGCTCCCGTATCCGAAAGGAGGATCAGCGGGAGGAGTCCTCCGAAAGCAGGGAGGGTTTTGTGGTGTTTTCCCTCGGAAACGAGTGGTTTGCCCTGCCCGTGAAGGAGGTAAGGGAGATAGTCGACTTCCCCGAAAGGTTCTCAGCTGTTCCTCAGGCTCCTGACTACGTGGAGGGTATCTTTCTGCTGAGGAACGAGGAGGTGGTTCTTGTTTCCCTGAGAAAACTGCTCTCCGTCCCCTCCGACAAACAGGAGCGCAGGGCTATCGTTACCCGTGTGGGCAGAGCAACCGTAGGGATGGCTGTGGACGAGGTAAAGGAGATCCGCTGGATAGACACCGGAGGGGTCGCTTCCCTCGGAGAGAAAAACGTTCTGGTCCTCGATGGGGGGAACAGACTCGCCCTTATCCTGAAGCTCCGTGATCTGTTCAGAGAGGAGGAGATCGGAGATCTGGTCGAGGAGAGCTTCGAAGAGGAGAAGGAGGAGGATGTGAACATGAAGAGCTTTGTGAGCTTTAGGGTGGGAAGCGTGGACATGGCTGTTCCCATAGAGAAGGTCAGGGAGGTTATAGAGATCGAAGAGGTTACCCCCCTGCCCGGCGCGCCCCCCTACGTTAAGGGGATGTTCAACCTCCGCAACTCGGTCATAGCGGTGATCTCCCTTCCCGAGAGGCTGGGGATCGAAAGGGCGGAGGATTCGAACAGGGTTGTGGTTCTTGAGGGAGTTCCCGCGGGCTTCACCGTTTCGAAGCTCAGGGGCATCCTCAGGGTGAAGGAGGAAAACATCCAGCCCGTGGAGGAAGTTACGGAGCTGGAGGAGAAGCTCCTCGAGGGGGTAATAAGAGCAGAGGAGGGGAACATCGTCTTTGTTCTCGACACCGACAGGGTGGTGAGGGAGGAGGACGTGAAACTCCTTGAGGAGAGGGTCGGAGATGGCGAAGGTTAAAGGCGAGGAGTTCCTCAGGCTGACCAAGATGATAGCGAACACGGCGCAGGCTACCTCGGAGTTTCTCTCAGACTCCTGCCTTGTGGATCTCGACGAGATATTCGGAAACGTTCTCAACAAGCTGAACGTGTTTTTCAAGAGGGTGGAGGAAAGCTTCAGGGACTTCGTGATCTTCGAGCGCTACGTGGTGTGCGCCTACGCAAGCGAGCTGGGATACGGACTGAGGGAGATCCCTCCGGAGATCAAAAAGAGGGTCTGGGACCTGAGGGACAATCCGGAGATCTGCGGCTTCACCGAAAAGGAGTGCAGGTGCAAAAAATCCATGGACTACCTTAAACAGCGCTTCACCGACAAGGTAAACGTTCTGTCCTCCTCGGGAGAGATCATCAGAACCGGTTCCGAGGAACTCAGGAGCGGAATGAAGGCTCTGGGAAGCGATGTAGAGTCGCTCACCGTCAGCGCTCAGAAGATAATGAACATAGCCGAGCTTATAGAGATAATCGCCCTCAACGCCTACATAGAAGCGGCGCGCCTCGGCGAGCAGGGGAGAGGATTCAAGGTGATAGCCGATGAGGTGAGAAGAGCTTCCATGAAAACGAACGAGCTCGCTTCGGAGATAGTGGAGTCCATAAGGACACTTCAGACAAGGTTCAATCAGCAGATAGACAGACAGACAGCCTTCGACAGACAGGTTATGGATCTGGAGCGGGAGCAGAGGGAGTTCAGCAAAGAGCTAAACAGGGATCTGCTCTGGATGGCTCAGAACTTCATAGACTTCCTCGAATACGTCAGGCACTCGGTAGAGAAGGATATGTCCCTCCTCGGAGAGGTCAGGAGCACCATCCTCTCCGTTCTCCAGACCATAGACATAGCCAATCAGAGAACCAGAAACACCTATAAGGCTCTCCTCATACTGGCGAGGATGATGGAGGAGTTCGAAAGGGTCCTGAGGGGGGAGAGGGATCTGGAGGAGGGCTATCAGGAAATCAGCAGGCTCTATGAGGAGTTCAGAAACATCCCCAAGCTTCTGGAGGAGAGGGAGGTGATCGCAAAGGCTGAGGGCAGAAAGATAGACAGGGAGCAGGATACGGTTGGACAAAAGCTCGAGGGAGCGGAAACTGACATAGAGCTGTTTTAGGAGGTGAAGCTATGAAGAGGGCGCT
>DRNB01000006.1 GCA_011375045.1 Aquifex aeolicus | reverse complement strand
CTGTGGAGCAGGACACCCTGCGCCAGGAGAAGGCTTACCTGAAGGAGGTCGAGGAGGAGCTCAGGAAGGTAAGGAAAAGGATAGAGGAGATCATCAGGGCGAAGGGCTACGTGGAGAGCAAGTTAGCCTCCGCGGAGGCGACGGCAGAGGTCTTCAGGGAGATAGAGGGAGTTTACGGAACAGTGGGCGATCTCCTGACGGTCCGCGATCCCGAACACATAAGGGCCATCGAAGCCGCCGGAGGGGGCAGGCTAAGGTACGTGGTGGTCGAAAACGAGGACGTAGCCAAGAGGTGTATAGATCTGCTGAAGGAGAAAAATTTGGGGAGGATGAGCTTCATACCCCTGAACCGCATAAGGGGCGATGCCTCCCTTCCCCCCTATCCCCGGATGAAGGGCGCCGTCGACTTCGCCATAAACCTCGTCGAGTTCGACGAGCGCTTCGAAAAGGCTGTGCGCTTCGCTCTGGGCGATACGCTGATCGTGGAGGACTTCGACTCCGCCAAGAGGATAGGCACAGGAAGCTACAGGATGGTTACCCTCGAGGGGGAGATCTTCGAAAAGAGCGGTGTGATAACGGGGGGCGCTCAGACCCGGGGCGGTGAGCTGGGCCGCAGGTTCTACGAGGAGGAGAAGCGAAAGTTAGACGCCGAGGAAGAGGAGCTGAGGGAGAAGGAGCAGGACATCCTCATAAAGCTCAGGGCGCTGAGGAGTGAGATAGCGGAGAAGGAGGGCGTCCTGAAGGTTCTCGAGAAAAAGCTCGGTGAGTTTGAGGAGCTGTTCTCCGAGGGAAGCAGAAAGCTCGAGGAGTTCGATGAGAAGATCAGAAAGGCGGAGGAGTTCACGGAGCTTCTGGTGATCAGGAAAAAGGAGATGGAGGAGGAGATCAGAAAGCTCAGAGAGGAGAGGGATTACGCGGAGGAGAAGCTCAAGAACCTGACGCTGAAGAGGCAGGACATAATAAACTACTACCGCTCCTCGGGGGTGGAGGAAAAGAGACAGGAGTACGAACGCATAAAGAGAAAAACGGAGGAGCGAAGGGCCGCTCTCGAATCCCTCAGGATCTCCCTCAAGGAAAAGGAGGCGGAGATAAAGAGCATAGAGGACGAGATAGACAGAAAGGGGAAGCGGATCGAAGCGGTCTCCTCGGAGATCGAGGAGCTCCTCCAGAGCACCGAGAACCTGCGGACAAGGCGAAGGGAGCTCGAGGAAAAGGTAAAGGACATAGAGGCTCAGATATACCACCTCTACAGGGAAAAGGACAACGTTGAGGATGAGGTCAGGGACCTGCAGGCGGAGCTGGGGAGGCTCAGGGTTGAGGAGGAGGGTCTCGCTCAGCAGGCGTCCGACCTCGGTGCCGGACTCAGCAGGGTTCAGCAGAAGCTGGCGGATCTGGAGCAGAGGCTTCAGGAGCTGAGCTTCGAGGGGGAGCTTCCCGATGTCAAGGAGGGGATCCCCAAGCTCAAGGAACGCCTCTTCCGGCTGGAGCGGGAGATCGAGCACCTGGGCAACGTCAACCTCAGAGCCGACGAGGACTACGCTCAGGAGCTCGAGAGATACAGAGACTACGAAGCAAAGCACAGAAAGCTTCAGGAGGAGAGGAACGCCATAAAGGAGATGATCGCGGAGATAGAAACCAAGAAGCTCACCGCCTTCAGGACAGCCTTCGAACACATAAACCGTAGCCTGCGCAGGATATTCTCCTTTCTCTCCCCCGGCGGTAAGGCTCAGATGGTAGTCGAAAACGAGATAGACCCCTTCAGCGGGGGAATAAACCTCATAGTCAAACCGAGGGGTAAGGACGTTCAGTATCTCGAGGCTATGTCGGGGGGCGAGAAGACCCTCGCAGCCCTCTCCCTGATATTTGCGATACAGGAATACAAGCCCTCTCCCTTTTACTACTTCGATGAGGTCGACGCCCATCTGGACGAGGCAAACGCCAGAAAGGTGGGGGAGCTGATAAAGGAGAAATCGAAGACAGCTCAGTTCATAGTGGTTACCCTGAGGGAGGTTCTGGCAAGTTTTGCGGACAGGCTCATCGGTGTCTCCGCCCGGGGTGGTGTCTCCCGCGTCTTTCCCGTGGAGAACCTCTCGAGCGTACTCAGGGAAAAGGAAGTTTCCTGAAAATATAAAATAACTTAACTATGATAAACGCCCTGTTTTCGGAACTGTGCCCCAACTGCGGTGGAGATATAGAATCCCACAGATTGCTCAGAGGCTTGCCCTGCAAAAACTGCCTTCCTCAGGAGGTCAAAAGAGACCACCTCTGCAGGCTTCTGAAGGGGGGAGCCCTTGAACAGCTCTGCAACGTGGAGGAGAAGGTAGAAAGGTGGGGTGAGCTGTTCGAAAAAACGGTGGGAAGCCATCCCTGGAGTCTTCAGCGTTCGTGGATCAGGAAGGTGTTCCTGAGAAGGAGCTTTGCGCTCCTCGCTCCCACGGGGGTGGGGAAAACAACCTTCGGTCTTGTAACCGCCCTCTTCCTCTCCGGGGAAGGGAGGAAAAGCTACATAATCCTGCCCACAAAGCTCCTGATGGAGCAGGTTCACCGGAAGCTGACCGAGTGGGGTCTGTCCGAAGAGGAGCTCCTTGTAGCGGGTGGAACCTCCGAAAAGAAGAGGAGGGAGCTGAAGGAGAGGATCTCCGAGGGACGGTTCCGGGTTCTGGTAACCACCTCCATGTACCTTTACAGAAACCACGATATAATCCCGAAGGGATTCGATTTCATATTCATAGACGATGTGGACTCTTTCCTCAAAACGGCACGCAATATAGACAAGGTCCTGCACCTCCTCGGTTTCAGCGAAGAGGATCTGAAGAAAGCCTACACCCTGATAAAGGTCAAGGAGAAGAGAAGGAAGGAGGAAGAAGACTGGGAGCTTATCAGAAAGCTCTCCGAGGAGGTGAAGCGTCTTCAGCAGAAGGCAGGGGGAGTTCTGGTGGTCTCCTCGGCAACGGGCAACCCCAGATCCAGTCGGATAAAGCTGTTCAGAGAGCTTCTGGGTTTCGAGGTGGGGAGACCCACCATATTTATGAGAAACGTCCTCGATCTCTACAAACGGACGGAGGATCCTGAAAGAGATCTGCTTCCAAGGATCAGGGAGCTGGGAAAGGGAGGACTTATCTTCGTCTCCTCAGACTACGGAAGGGCTGGGGTAGAAAGGGTTGTTTCCCTCCTCAGAAGGGAAGGGTTCAGGGTAAAGTCCTACGAGGAGATCAGGGACCTCTCGGAGTTCGAAAGGGGTGAGATCGATCTGCTCGTCGGTATATCCTCCTACAGAAACCCCCTTGTCCGGGGGCTGGACCTGCCCCACGTGGTAAGATACGCCCTCTTCTACGGTGTTCCAAAGATAACGGTGTCCCTCAACATAGAAACGGGGGTATCCCATCTCCTCTGGGCGCTCCTCTCCCTGAGACCTCTTCTGGCAAAGAAGAGGAGGGACAGGCTCGGGGAGGTCGACAGGTGGATACAGAGCCTCAGAAGGTATTCCTTTGTAAGTGAGGAGTTTGTGGAGCGGACGCCGGATCTGAGGAAGCGCATAGAGGTTCTCAGGGAGGAGATAAAGGGTTTCCTGCTGTCGGAGGAGATCAGATCCCTGCTCGAAAGTTCGGAGGAGATCACCCTGAGGGAAACTGAGGAGGGTTTCTCCCTCGTGGTTGCAGACGTAACGGGATACCTTCAGGCGTCGGGCAGAACCTCACGCATGTATCCCGGTGGGGTTACGCGGGGGGTGAGCTATATCCTCGTGGACGATCTCAGAGCCTTCAACAACCTCATCCGCAAGGTGCGCTGGTTCGATGAGGACGTCAGGTTCCTGCCTGCGGAGGAGGTCGATCTGGAAACCGTCCTCAGAGAGGTGGACGAGGACAGGGAAAGGGTTCGGAGGATCCTCGCCGAGGGGGACGCCGTCTCCGGGAAGGAGCACATCAAGCCCGTTCTTCTGATCGTCGAATCGCCCAACAAGGCGCGAACCATTGCAGGCTTCTTCGGGAAACCCATGAGCCGGCGCTTCGGGGAGTTCGAGGTCCTCGAGGTCGCGGCGGGGGATCTCTACCTTATGATAACCTCCTCCCTCGGACACATACTCGACCTTGCCAAAGAGGGGGGATTCCACGGGGTCCTCACGGAGAACGGAGAGTTCGTTCCCCTCTACGAGGTTTTAGAGGAAAAGAGGGAAACTGTGAAGGGTCTGAGGCAGATAGGTAAAGAGATCGAAAGCCTTTACGTAGCCACGGACCCCGACACGGAGGGGGAGAAGATAGGATGGGACATCTCCGCGGTGCTCGCCCCTTACGTTAAGGAGGTGGGAAGGATAGAGTTCCACGAGATAACCCGCAGGGCGGTAAGCAGAGCCCTGAGGGAACCCAGAGACTTCAACGAGAACCTCGTTCGCGCCCAGATGGTCAGGAGGATCTCGGACAGGTGGGTCGGTTTCGAGGTGTCCCGGATACTTCAGTCCACCTTCGGTATGTCCTGGCTCTCCGGAGGCAGGGTTCAGATTCCCGTTCTGGGCTGGATCATAGAGAGGGAGAAGCTCTACCGGAAAAAGAGGCACACCGTTCAGATCACCTTCAGGGAGGACGGCAGGTGGCTCAGGATAGAGTTCGAGTTTCCGGACCGCAGGAGCGCCAGAGCCTTTTACAGCGAACTGAAGGAGATAGAGGTGGAAACCCTCGGAGAGGAGGAGGAGGAGCTTTCCCCCCCGCCCCCCTATACCACAGACACCCTCCTCAGGGAGGCGGACGAACGGTTCAGATTCGGAGTTCGCAAAACGATGCAGCTGGCTCAGGATCTCTTCGAGAAGGGACTCATAACCTACCACAGAACCGATTCGGTCAGGGTTTCCTCCGCGGGGATAGGTATAGCCTCGGAGTACATAAAGGAGAACCTGTCTCCGGAGCTTTTCAGACCGAGGGAGTGGAGCAAGGAGGGCGCCCACGAGTGCATAAGACCCACAAAGGCTCTGGACAGCGATGAGCTGAAGTCCGTCCTCTACTCGGGGCAGATTCAGGATCTCGGAAGGGATCACCTCCTCCTCTACGATCTCGTGTTCAGAAGGTTCATAGCCTCCCAGATGAAACCCGTCAGGGTCAGGATCAGAAAGGTCAGGATCAGAGCCGGCGAACGGACGAGGGAAATGAAGCTGAGAACCCAGATCCTCTACGAGGGATACAGCTCCGTTTATCCGGTGGACCTGCACCCCGATCTGAGGGGAAGGATCGACGTGGAGGGTAGAAAGGAGGTGAAGGAGAGCCCCTCTGCCTATCTCTTCACTCAGGGAAGTCTTGTGGAGGAGATGAAGAAAAGGGGGATAGGAAGGCCCTCGACTTACGCCGCCACCATCGAGAAACTGCTCGAGAGGGGTTACGTTATAGAAAGAAAGGGCTTTCTGATACCCACAAAGCTCGGCAAGCAGATATACGAGTTCCTTAGCAAACAGGAGAGCATAATACCCTTCCTCTCCGAGGAGTTCACAAGACGTTTGGAGGAACTCATGGACCGTATAGAGGAAGGAAAAGAAGATTATAAGAATATTTTGAAAGTTCTATACGAAGATATAATAAGGTTTGAAGCAAGCGTAAGGAGGTAAGGTATGAACTTCCACCCCCTTGTCATATACCTCGCGGTGGGGGCGCTGATCCTCTGCTACACGGCTTACT
>DRNB01000005.1 GCA_011375045.1 Aquifex aeolicus | reverse complement strand
CGGATTTCTACCACCGGAAGCTCCGGGAGAGCGGCGAAGCCCTCGAGTACCTCAGATCCCGTGGTATCGAAAGCGCCACCGTGAAGAGGTTTATGCTGGGGTTCTCCCCCTCCTCCGGGGAGCTGGTTCGTGTGCTGAGCGACATGAAGGCGTTGGAGGATTACGAGAGGACGGGAAACCTCACCTCCCTCGGGGAGGGAAGATACAGGGATCTTTTCCACCGCAGGCTCACCATCCCCATAAGGGATCACAGGGGGAGGATCGTGGGGTTCGGTGGAAGGATCCTTCAGGGGGAAGGTCCCAAGTACATCAACTCCCCCGAGAGTGAGATTTTCAGAAAACGGAACCTCCTGTATGGACTTCACGAGGGACTTGCCTATCTGAGGGATACGGGCAGCGCACTTCTGGTCGAGGGCTACTTCGATGTGATAACCCTTCATCAGGAGGGTTTCCGCAACGCGGTGGCGTCTCTGGGGACCTCCTTCGGCAGGGAGCACGCCGATATGCTGGCGAAGTTCGTCAACCGGGTCTATCTCCTGTTCGATGGGGACAGGGCTGGCAGAAGGGCTATCCGTCTCGCCGCTCCCTACCTGCTCCGCAGCGGGCTGGAGGTCTTCCCCGTGGAGCTTCCCGAGGGCACGGATCCCCACGATTTCCTCAGGGCGGAGGGCAGGACGGCGCTTCGCAAAAAGCTGAGCTCCGCTCGCTCCCTTTTCGACCTTCTGCTGGACAGGGTGAGGAGAGGTGAGGAGGTGGAGGTTTCCGTAAGGGATTTCATATACTTCGTTTCCTTCGTAAGGGACGGCATAACAGCCTACACCCTCCTTTCGGAACTCAGCAGGGCAACGAGGATACCCGTCGACGTGCTGGCGGAGAAGGTTCAGAGAAGGGAGGAGCCACAGGAGGAGGAACCGCGGCTGAGCTTCACCGAAAGGGTTTTTCTGAAGGGGCTTCTGGAGCTGAAACCCGAAGTGGATCTGGATCAGCTCAACCTCTCCCAGAAGGCGCGGGCTTACGCTGAAAGCATCCTGAGGGAGGATTACTACGAGCTTCCCGAGGAGGTTCTGAACCTGAGGTGCGTGGATCTGAAAAGAGACTTCCATTCCGCTCTGGAGAGTCTGAGGATAGACATACCTCAGGAGGAGCTTCTGGTATCCGACAGAAACCTCAGGGAAGCCGTGAGGGAGAGGATAAGGAGGCACAGGGGGGGCATACGGGGAAGTTCCCTGAGACGCTGGAGGGCGAACCCTTGAAGGTAGCTTATCTCCGGGCTAAATTGAATAAATTTGTGCAGGAGGTAAAGGATGATAGACAGGGATAGCCTTAGGCACCTCATCGAAGTCGGAAAGGAGAAGGGCTACGTTACCTACGACGAGGTTAACGAGATCCTCGATGAGGATTTTGTCTCCTCGGAGAGCTTCGAAGAGGTCATGGACACCCTCGCCAACTTCAACATTCAGGTGGTCGAGAGCGAGGAGGAGTACGAGGAAAAGGAGCACCTCGATGAGATAGTCGTATCCACCGAGTCCTTCACGGTTATGGGGAGGGACGGAGACCCTGTCAAACTTTACCTCAAGGAGATGGGAAAGATCCCCCTGCTGACGAGGGATCAGGAGATCCACTACGCCCGGCAGATAGAGACCGGCAGGAAGATCATGAGGAGGGGTCTTCTCAGAAGCTCCTTCCTTGTGGAGAAGCTCCTTCAGGACTGGGGGAAGCTCTGCAACGGGAAGCTCAAGATTGGCGACATCATGGATCTGATAGAGGAGGATCCCAACAGCGAGTGCTACGAGGAGAACTGTGAGAAGCACGAAAGGTTCTTCATGGAAAAGGGTCTCGAGCTTGCGAAAGCTTACAGGGAGCTGCTTCAGGCGAGGGAGAGGTATATACTGGAGGGAACCCCCGAAACCAAAAAGGAGTACCTCTACAGACACGCTCAGATGAACAGGATCGTTCACCAGATGAGGATCAAGTACTCCAAGTTCGAGAGGATAGCGGACGAGCTTCTCAAGCTCTATCAGAGGTACATGAGGAAGAAGAGGGACTTCGAATCGAGGAAGAGGAAGCTTCAGGCGATACACCCCGATATAAACGAGCTGATAACTGAGTATCTGGGTAGCAGGGAGCTTCAGGACAAGATAAAGTCCGCGGGTTACTCCTTCGACAGGTTCAACTCCCTCGTAAGCGAATACGTGTCCCTCAAGAGGGAGGTGGAGAAGCTCAGAAGGGAGATAGGCATAATTCCCGAAGAGATCAAGAGGGTCATGAGCATCATCGAGCAGGGCAGGCGGAAGGTGGTGAAGGCGAAGCAGGTGATGATCCAGTCGAACCTCAGGCTCGTTGTCTCCATAGCGAAGAAGTACGTGAACAGGGGTCTTCACTTCCTCGATCTCAT
>DRNB01000004.1 GCA_011375045.1 Aquifex aeolicus | reverse complement strand
TGAGGACACCCCCGACAAGATCAACTACCCCGCCCTCGCGGAAGTTTACAGGGGGATAGAGGGTGTCGTAAGGGGACTCGCTCAGGACACGGAATCCTACCGCTGACCTCCAGCAGCCTTCTCAGACTCTTGGGAGTGTAGCCACCGCTTCTGTAAACCCTGCCACGGGCATCCACCACCGCGGAGGCTTTCCCGGCAGGTGCATCTCCCTCCACGTAGAGGTCCACTCTGGATCCAAAGATCATGAGGGCTTCCCTCGCACTCCTGACGGGGGGTTCCCCCTCCCTGTTGGCGCTCGGTGCCACAACGGGTCTGCCAAGCTCCTTCAGAAGCCTCATAACAAACCCCCTGCGGGGGTATCTGACGGCGACCGTTTCAGCTCCGAGGTAGCCGAACAGAGAACTCAGCTTCGGGACAACCACGCTGAGTCCGGGGACGCTCAGCAGACGGAGCACCCGGCAGTCCACAGCGAGCCCCAGCTTTCCAGCCCAGAGAGGATCCGGCAGAAGAACTATGAAGGGTCTCCGGGAGGGTCTGCGGATGCGGTAGAGCCTGTCCACAGCCTCCGGAAGGGTTGCATCCGCAAGGATGCCGTATATGGTATCCGTAGGAGCTACCACAAGCCCCCCTTTCCTCAGAACCTCCGTAGCCCGGATAAGGGAGAGGGGGTTATCCTGCGCTACTACCCTTGAGTCTGGTTCTGGCATACTCCATAAGTCCGCCTGCTCTGAGTATCTTCTGAAGCTCCTCCGGAAAGCTGGTGGCTCTGAACTCCTCACCCGTCGTCAGGTTGCGCACTACACCCTTTTCCAGATCTACCTCTATCTCATCACCGTGGCTTATGCGGTCGACAGCCTCCGGAGCCTCGACTATGGGAAGCCCTATGTTGATGGCGTTCCTGAAGAATATACGGGCAAAGGACTTAGCCACTATCAGGGGAACGCCCGCAAACTTGAGGGCTATGGGAGCGTGTTCTCTGGAGGATCCCGATCCAAAGTTTCTGCCCGCCACCACGATGTCCCCCTCCCTGTGCTTCTGAGCAAAATCAGGATGTTCGGAGTCCTCCATAACGTGCCTGGCAAGCTCGTAAGGGTCTGAGGTGTTCAGGTATCTGGCAGGTATTATCTGATCAGTATCCACGTTGTCGCCAAACTTCCAGACCCTTCCCCTTATAACCGTCTTCATAAGGGAAAGTATAGCACAGGGGCAGCGGTCAGGAACGCGCTCCGCTCTGAAGTCTGATCTCCCTGCGGAAGGCCATGTAAAGGAGTAGCGCCCTCAGAAACATCTCCACCGTCATGAAGGTCCAGGGAACAAGGGGCGAACGCAGAACCTGAAGCATGAGGTAGGAGGGAACTATGCGGAACAACCAGAAGGAGCCGATGTTGACCACCATGGGCACCGTGGTTCGTCCCATCCCCTTGAGGGCGCCGGAGTGGATAACCGCCACAGCCATAGGGACCTGAGATATCCCCACTATGACGAGGTAGTAAACCGCCCAGCTCACAACCTCCGGATCCCTGCTGAAGGGAAGAACAAGATAGCGGGAGAAAAGGATCAGCACAAGTCCGAGCAAGCCCATCAGGACGGCGGTCAGGACCGCCGTGAACCTGACACCGTAAACAAGACCCCTCAGATTCCCCGCTCCGAAGTTCTGCCCCGCTATAACGGTGCTCGCCACCATGAAACCGAAGCCTATCATAAAGGAAAGGCTCTCGACCCTGAGTCCTATCTGATGAGCCGCAAGGACCTTGTCTCCGAACCCTGCCAGAAAGCCGATAAAGACGTTGAAGGAGAGGCTCGTTACAGCTCTCTCCACCGCGGTGGGCAACCCCGTCCGGAGAAGGCGGAGCAAAACGGAGGGATCTATCTTCAGAAGGACGGGAAAGGGTCTGCGGAGCCTCAGGATAAGGTACAGGTATGTAAAGAAAGCGGTCAGCTCCGCCAGAACGATTCCCCAACCTGCTCCCTGAACCCCTAAGGCGGGCAGACCGAACTTTCCGTAGATCAGACAGTAGGCGGTCGCCAGGTTAACAAGGTTCATAATTAGGGCTATCTTCATCGGCGTCTTGGTGTCCCCGGCACCGTTGAAGGAGGCGTAGAAGGTGTTTGTTAAAAAACCCACCGTTATGAACAGAAAGATGGGCTTCAGGTAATCCTCCGAGAGTCTGAGGACCCCCTCGCTCGCTCCTAAGTGCTCCATCAGGAAGAGAACCACATCCCTCCCCCAGAAGGTCAGGGGCAGAGCTATGAGGAAGGACACCGTCAGACCTGCGAGGAGAACGGGTGCGGGATCCTTCCCTGAACCGACCCTCTGGGCAACGAGAACGCTTGTACCTGTGTAGGACACAGCCATCAGGGAGTATATGAACCAGAGGAGGCTCATGCTGAAGCCAACGGCGGCAACAGCGGTCGGCGATATGCCGGAGACCAGCACCATAGAGAACATGCTCTCCACCGTGTAGAGGAGGTTCACCACAATTATGGGGGAGGCGAGTTTGAGGATCTTCCGGATGTTTTCGGAGCGGGGAGCGTCGGGGTTTATGAGGATCCTCTGCATAAGCTACCCTATTATAATCCCATGAGGATCCTGCTCCTGTGCCGCCGGTTCAACTCTCTGTCCCAGAGGATATTCTGTGAGCTTCGGGAGAGGGGTCATGAGGTATCCGTGGAGCTGGACGTTCATCCGGACCTGACGGTGGAGGCGGCTGAGCTCTACAGACCCGATATGGTTCTGGCTACCTTCCTCCAGAGGAAGATCCCCCCGCAGGTCTGGAGGAGGTTCAGGACCCTTGTGATACACCCCGGTCCACCCGGGGACCGGGGTCCCTCCGCTCTCGACTGGGCTATCCTCAGAGGGGAGAGGGTGTGGGGCGTTACCCTTCTCGAAGCGACCGAAGAGTATGACGCCGGCGACGTCTGGGCGCACAGGACGTTTCCGATGCGCTTCGGGAGGAAGTCGAGCGTTTACAGGAACGAGGTTACGGAGGCGGCAGTGGAGTGCGTTCTGGAAGCTGTGGAGGGGGATCCAAAACCCGAACCTCAGTCGGGAGGCGTGTGGAATCCCCCCGTGGGAGATGAGCTGCGCAGGATAGACTGGGAGAGGGACGGCACCGGAGACGTCCTGCGGAAGGTTTACGCTTCGGACAGTCAGCCGGGCGCACCCGGAGT
>DRNB01000003.1 GCA_011375045.1 Aquifex aeolicus | reverse complement strand
CTGAGGTATCCGACCACCCGGGAGTAAACCTCACAGCGCTCCCCGCATATGGGGCAGGTCTCATGCTCTCCGGAGATGTAACCGTGGGTGGGGCAGACGCTGAAGGTGGGGGTTACGGTGAAGTAAGGTATCCTGTAGTTTTCACACACCTTCCTGACAAAGCGCTTCACGCTCTCGGGATCCTTGAGCCTCTCCCCCAGGAAGAAGTGGATCACCGTTCCCCCCGTGTACCTTATCTGAAGCTCCTCCTGATGCTCCAGAACCTCGAAGGGATCGTCGGTCCAGTTAACGGGAAGCTGTGTAGAGTTGGTGTAAAAGGGTTCCGCTCCCTTCCTCACCTTGTCCTCGTTAGCCACGATTATGTCCGGGAACCTCTCCTTGTCCAACCGCGCCAGTCTGTAGGAGGCTCCCTCGGCGGGGGTTGCTTCGAGATTGTAGAGGTTCCCCGTCTCCTTCTGATAGTGGAGGAGCTTTTCCCTCATGAAGTCCAGAACCCTGAGAGCGAAGCTGCGTCCCTCGGGATCCGCTATGCTTACCTTCAGAAGATTGAGACAGGCTTCGTTCATACCCACGAGTCCTATGGTGGAGAAGTGATTTTTCCAGAACTCCCCGAACCTCTCCCTGACCGCTCTCAGATAGAATTTAGAGTAGGGGTAGAGACCTTCCTCCATGAGGCGCTCCAGGGTTCCCCTCTTTATCTCGAGGCTATCCCTTGCGAGGTCCATCAGAGCGGACAGCCTGTCGAAAAACTCCTCCTCGCTCCGGGAGAGGTAGCCTATGCGGGGGAGGTTTATCGTAACCACACCGATGGAACCCGTCAGCGGGTTGGCACCGAAGTAGCCTCCTCCCCTTCTGAGGAGCTGTCTCGTCTCGAGCCGGAGCCTGCAGCACATACTCCTCACATCCTCGGGTTTCATATCCGAGTTGATGAAGTTGGCGAAGTAAGGTATGCCATACTTTGCCGTCATCTCCCACAGTCCCTTCAGCTTCGGATCGTCCCAGCTGAAATCCGGGGTTACGTTGTAGGTGGGTATGGGGAAGGTAAAGACCCTTCCCCTGGCGTCCCCTTCCTTCATAACCTCAAAGAAAGCCATGTTTATCATGTCCACCTCTTCCTGAAACTCACCGTAGGTCTCGTTGCGGACCTCCCCTCCGGCTATAACCGCCTGATCCGCCAAAAAGGCGGGAACCCTCACATCGAAGGTGAGGTTGGTGAAGGGTGTCTGGAAACCCGTTCTCGTTGGAACGTTCAGGTTGTAAACGAACTCCTGAAGCGCCTGTTTCACCTCCCTGTAACTCAGACCGTCGTATCTTATGAAGGGGGCAAGGAGCGTGTCGAAGTTCGAAAGAGCCTGCGCTCCGGCGGATTCCCCCTGAAGGGTGTAGAGGAAGTTTACTATCTGTCCGAGGGCGGAGGTGAAGTGCCTGGGGGGTCTGCTCTCCACCTTACCCGGAACACCTCTGAACCCCGTCATGAGCAGATCCAGCAGATCCCACCCCATACAGTAAACGCCGAGAACCTGAAGATCGTGGATGTGGAAATCCCCCTCCAGATGCGCCTTGGATATCTCCTGGGGGTATATCTTCCCCAGCCAGTAGCTCCTCGTAACCTTGGAGGTTACGTAGAAGTTGAGTCCCTGAAGGGAGAAGGTCATGTTGCTGTTTTCGCGAACCTCCCAGTCCGCCCTGCTGAGGTACTCCTCCACCAGCTTTATCTCGTCCATACTGTTTAATTTAGGGTGCGTAAGCGGAAGAGGCAGGATACCCGGTGTGCTATAATTTTAACCACCGAAACGTCAGGAGGTTCCGGGATGGGTATGCTCAGCTACGAGGAAGCCCTTGAGATACTGCGCCAGCAGATAGAGGAGTTCTCCGCAGAAGCCCGCATGGAGGAGGTGGGGGTAGTTTACTACGTGGGGGACGGTGTAGCGAGAGCTTACGGGCTTGAGAACGTTATGGCTATGGAGGTGGTCGAGTTCGAAGGGGGAGAGAAGGGTCTCGCCTTTAACCTCGAAGAAGACAACGTGGGTATCATCATTCTGGGAAGCGAGACGGGTATAAGGGAAGGTTCCATCGTAAGGAGAACCAAACAGATACTCTCCGCTCCGGTGGGTGAAGGACTCGTGGGAAGGGTGATAAACCCCCTGGGCGAGCCTCTCGACGGAAAGGGTCCCATCCAGTACGAGTATCTCTCCCCCGTTGAAAAGATAGCGCCCGGAGTTGTTACGAGGAGACCGGTCCACGAACCCCTCCAGACGGGTATAAAGGCTATAGATTCTATGATCCCCATAGGAAGGGGACAGCGGGAGCTGATAATAGGGGACAGGGCAACGGGGAAGACGACCATATGCATAGACACCATCCTCAACCAGAAGGATACCGACGTCTTCTGTATTTACGTCGCCATAGGACAGAAGAGGTCCACCACCGCAAGGATAATAGAGCTTCTGGAGAAGGAAGGTGCCATGGAGTACACCACCGTGGTCGTTGCCTCCGCCACGGATCCAGCCTCCCTCCAGTATCTCGCACCCTTTGTGGGCTGCACCATAGGAGAATACTTCAGGGACACGGGCAGGCACGCTCTCGTTGTCTATGACGACCTCTCCAAGCATGCGGAGGCTTACAGACAGCTCTCCCTGCTGATGAGGAGACCCCCCGGACGCGAAGCTTTCCCCGGAGACGTTTTCTATCTTCACTCCAGACTTCTGGAGCGGGCGGCGAAGCTCAAGGAGGAGCTGGGCGGGGGATCGCTGACCGCCCTTCCGATCATAGAAACAAAGGCGGGGGACGTTGCGGCTTACATACCGACGAACGTCATATCCATAACCGACGGTCAGATTTATTTAGAGCCCGATCTCTTCAACAAAGGTGTCAGACCAGCCATAAACGTGGGCCTTTCCGTTTCCCGGGTCGGGGGTGCCGCCCAGATAAAAGCCATGAAGCAGGTGGCCGGAACCCTCAGGCTGGATCTCGCCCAGTTCAGGGAGCTGGAGGCTTTTGTTCAGTTCGCCAGCGAGCTCGACAAGGCTACCCAGCAGACCATAAACAGGGGTATGAGGCTCGTCGAACTGCTGAAGCAGGAACCCTACAACCCCCTCCCCGTCGAGAAGCAGATAGTTGCCATCTTCGCAGGAACGAACGGCTACCTCGATGACCTCCCTGTGGAGTCCGTCCGCAAGTTCGAGAAGGAGCTCTACACCTTCCTCGATACGGAGAGACCCGACATCCTCGAGGAGATAAGGCAGAAGAAAGCGCTGGATGAGGATCTGAAGAGCAAGATAAAGTCCGCCCTGGACACCTTCAAGTCCAGGTTCGTTCCGTGAGGGGACGGGGAAGCTTAGAGATAGGGTGCAGCGGCTTCTCCTACAGGGACTGGATGGGAACCTTCTACCCTCCGGGGACGAGGAGATCCGAGCTTCTCAGCTTTTACGAGAGGTACTTCAGCGTGGTCGAGGTTAACTACACCTTCTACAGCATGCCCCATCCCTACACGATGGAGGGTTTCCTTGAAAGAACAAAGCGCTTGAGGTTTGCTGTAAAGGTCAACCGTCTCTTTACCCACGAGAGAAGGTTCACCCGCAGCGATGCGGAGCGTTTTCTGGAGGGGTGCGCCCCCCTTACGGAGAGCGGAAGGTTCATCGCCTTCCTGTTTCAGTTTCCCCAGAGTTTTCACTACTCTCCGGAGAGCGTCGACTTCATAGGCAGGCTCTCGGAAACCTTCGGGGATTACAGGAAGGCTGTGGAGGTCAGGAGCAGGAGCTTTGGCAGAGCGGAGTTTTACAGGGAGATGGAGGAGATGGGTCTGAGTCTTGTGAACGTGGACGCCCCCAAGGTCAGGGGGATTCTGGTGGGTCCCTGGAGATCCGTAGGGGAGTTCAACTACGTAAGGCTCCACGGCAGAAACAGGGAGCGCTGGTTCGAAGCCGAGGAATCCTACGAGAGATACGACTACCTTTACCTGGAAAAGGAGCTGAGGGAGCTGAAGGACAGGATAGAGCGGATACGCGAGGGTAAGGAAACCTACGTGTTCTTCAACAACCACTACAGGGGAAAGGCTGCCCTCAACGCCCTGAAGCTGAAGGAGCTCTTCGGGGAAAAGGTCAGGATACCCGCCGGGCTGATAGCCTCTTTCTCGGAGCGACTCTGGGAGTAGAAATCTATTAAGAGTTTTCGTATATTATTATATTATTTGGAGGTGCGGAGTTGAGGAGACACATGCTCAAGTCCAAGATCCACAGACTTACCGTTACCGACGCGGACCTTCACTACGAGGGAAGTCTGTCCCTCGATGAAGAGCTTATGGAGGTCGCCGATCTGGTTCCCTTCGAGAGGATAGAGGTTTACAACATAAACACGGGGGCTCGCTTTTCCACCTACGTGATCCCCGCCCCGAGACTTTCGGGGGAGGTGCGCCTCAACGGCGCGGCGGCTCGTCTGGGTAGCAGGGGGGATCTCATAATAATCGCCTCCTACGCGGAGTATGAGGACAAGGAGCTGGAGCACTACAGACCTGTTCTGGTTTACGTGGATAAAAGCAACAGGATCAGGGACGTGAGGAGGACGGTGGAGATCGAAGATGTTCAGTGTGCCCACGGTAACTCCGGAGGAGGCTAAGGAGATATTAGAGAAGGAAGG
>DRNB01000002.1 GCA_011375045.1 Aquifex aeolicus | reverse complement strand
GTGTCCGGCATGGTCCCTCTCACTCAAGGTTCAGAACGAGGTAAAGGTTGCTGGCTCCCCTTCTGACCAGAAGGAGGGCTTTCTCCTTACCCATCTCCCTCAGGCTATCCATTACCCTCTGAAACTCCCCCACACTATCTATCTTTCGGTTGTTCACCCTCATTATTATATCCCCCGGTCTGAGTCCGCTGTGGTCAGCGGGACTGCCCGGAACCACCCCCACCACGAGGACGCCTTCCACCCCGAGACGTGCCTTCTCTCTGGGGGTGAGGTCCCTCAGGGACAGACCGAGGTTCTCACCCTCGTAACGGGGTTTTTTACCCGAAACCTTCTCGGGAAGCTCGCCTATCTTCACCTTCAGCTTCATCTTCCTGCCTTCCCTTATCACCGTGAGGGTTACCTCCGTGCCGGGCTTCGTCTTCATGACGGAGAACTGAAGGTCCCGCACGCTGTCCAGCTTCTTTCCGTTAAGAGCCACTATTATGTCCCCCACCCTGAGTCCAGCCTTGTCGGCGGGGCTATCCTTTACCACCTGAGCCACGAGGATACCCTCCCTGACCCCGATAGCCTCCGCTATGTCCGGCGTGATCTCCTGAATGACCACCCCCAGCCAGCCTCTCACAACCCTGCCGTGCTCGAGGATCTGATCCATGACCCACTTGGCGAGGTTTATGGGGATGGCGAAGCCGAGTCCCTGTCCGGAGGCTACTATGGCTGTGTTTATCCCTATGACCTCGCCGTATATGTTTATGAGCGGTCCGCCGGAGTTTCCGGGGTTTATGGCTGCGTCGGTCTGGATGTAGCTCTCGTACTGGGTTATCCCTATGCTCCTCTTGAGGGCGGAGATCACCCCCACGGTTACGGTTCTCTCCAGTCCGTAGGGGTTTCCTATGGCTATGGCTATCTGTCCCACCCTCACCCTGTCGGAGTTTCCGAGCTTGGCGATTCGCTTCTCCACGTCCCCGAGACCCTTTGCGTCCACCTCCAAAACAGCTATGTCGGTCTTGGGATCCGTTCCCACTATGCGGGCACGGCGCTCCGTGTGTCTGTCGAACCTCACCGTTATGCTCTTGGCGTCCTCGACCACGTGGTTGTTGGTGAGGATGTATATCTTACCCTTCTCAAGCTTTACTATAACGCCGGATCCGAGGGATCTCCTCTCCTGCCGGAAGGGCTCTATGGGAAGCCTGAAGGGAAGATCGAAGTCCTCGAAGGGGTTGAACTCCACCTCTTGAAGGGCGAAGATGGTAACCACGGAGGGGGAAACCCTGTCCACAATCCGGGTCAGCTCCTTCTGAAAAGCCTCCAGCACACCCCCCCCGTTGAGCACCTCCGTTCCCCCGGAGGGCCGGGTGGGCTGTTCCGCTCTGCACCCCAGAATCAGGGAGAGAATCAGCAGGGAAAGGAGGGTAAGTGCCTTCATTCTCTTCCTCCTCATATCACCCTCACAGATAAAAATAACACACGGAAGGTGAACCTCTCCGCAGAGTTTAGGAGTTCCTCTATCTCCCCTCTGGTGAGGAGTCTCCTCCTTGTGGGGTTGATGGAGCTTCCCGTGTAGTGGAAGAAGCGAACGAGATCCCATCCCCTGAAGGGGATCTCTATCTCCCTGAGGAGATGGAAGGAGCTTCGCTCTCCGACCCTGGAGAGGATCTCCTCCGGCGAGGGAAAGGGGAAACCCAGCGTCCTGAGGCTTCCGCTCACAGGCAGAGCTATACCTACCCCGCGCCGGGCGACCCTCAGAGCCTCCGGAAGACTCCTGTCCAGATCCGTCCAGTGAAGGGAGAAGTTGCTCAGGACAAAGTCGAAGCTCCTGTCCCTGAAGGGTAGCCTCTCGGCGTCCGCGAGGACACCCCCCGGAAACTCCCTGAGGTAGGCTTTCAGCATCCGGTAGGAGATGTCCACCCCGAAGGGGTCGCATTCGGGAGGGAGAAAACGGGAAACGAAGCCGGTTCCGCACCCGAGATCGAGGACCCTGCCCGCAGGCTCCGTGAGCTTTACAAGAAACCGGGCACTCTCCAGCTGGGGGATAGCCCACCGCTCGTAGGTTTCAACCGCTCGCGAGAAGCGAAGAGACAACAGCTCTTTCATTTTCAGAGGGAAAATGACCTCCGGGGAGAATTATAAGTTTACTCCTTCTGAGGAGATTGTGAAGGAGGAAAGCTTCCCTCAGGGGAACCACCGTGTCCCTTTCGCCGTGAACCACCACAACCTCCTTGTCCAGAAACGGGATCCGGGCTCTAAGATCGAGGTTTATGTAGTCCTCGAGCATTCGGAGCGCTTCCTCTTCCTCCACGTGATCCTCGAAGCCTCCCGCCACTATCTCCCGGAAGGCGCCTATGCCTCTTTTCCTCACCATGCTTCTGAAGGCTCTCAGATTAGCACGGGACCAGGCTCCGCCGAAGTAGGGGGAGGTTCCAAGGAGGATGACCCTTCCCACCTTGGAGGGGAACCGGAGGGCGAGCAGGAGGGCGAGACTGCCACCCAGCGACCAGCCTACTACGTCGTGTCGGGAGGGGAGCGACAGGGCTATGTCCCTCACCACGTCGTCCAGGCAGGTGTAGGGGTTCGTGTTCCTGCCGTGGGCGGGAAGGTCCGGCTTTATACCGGGCAGGCTCGCAAAAACCTTCGAGGAGAAACCCCATCCGTGAATATAGAGGGGAGGCATGTAAATATAATAATTAGGTGCTCGTTGCCAGAGATCTGCGTAAGAGCTTCAGAGGCAGGGAGGTTATAAGGGGGGTGAGTCTGAGCGTCGACAGGGGGGAGGTGGTGGGTATCCTCGGACCCAACGGAGCGGGTAAGACGACCCTCTTCAACGCTCTCATAGGATTCATAAAGGTGGACGGCGGACGCATAGAGCTGGACGGGGAGGACATAACGACCCTCCCCCCTCATCGCAGGGCGGAGAAGGGGATAGCCTTCCTTCCTCAGGAGCACACCCTCTTCGAGGAGCTCACGGTGATGGAGAACCTCCTCATGTTTCTGGAGTTCTTCGCGGACAGCCGGGAGGAGGCGGTGGTCAGGGCGGAGGCTCTCTTGGAGGACTTTGGTTTGCTGTCCCTGAGGGACCACAGAGCCTACACCCTCTCGGGTGGTCAGAAGAGGCGTCTCGAGATAGCCAGAAGTCTTATAACCAAACCCCGCTACCTCTTTCTGGACGAACCCTTCGCGGGCTTGGATCCCATCATAGTGAGCGACATCAGGAAGATGGTCAGGAACCTGAGGCATCAGAACATAGGTATCCTCATCACGGACCACAACGTGAGGGAAACCATAAGCATAGTCGACAGGGTTTACATAATATCGGAGGGCAGGATAATAGCGGAGGGCGAACCCGTGAACGTGGTCGAGCTTCAGGAGGTCAGGAAGACCTATCTCGGTGAGGACTTCCGGCTGTAATCATCGCTCAGATAGTAACCCTGACCGAATCTTATACCTATCCTCTTCACGGCTTCCAGATCGCTCTCGGACTCTATGAACTCAGCCACAACGTCCACCGAGAACCTGTCCGCCATGATCTTGATGCTCTCCAGAATGGCTCTGTTGTAGGGATCCCTGCTGACGTTCCGGACCAAGGACCCGTCTATCTTCAGGAGATCTATGAACTTTACGAAGTGCCTCATGTAGGATATGGAGGAGAAGCCGCTTCCGAAGTCGTCCATGGCTATCCTGAAGCCTATGGTCTTGAGGATGTCGAGGTAGGATATGGCTGTCTCTATGTTCAGGAACGTCTCCCTCTCCGTGATCTCTATGAAGGTTCTGGATCTGGCGTGGCGGGGTAGCTGGGAAAGCTCCCCGAAGATCATCCCCCTCTCCAAGCTGCGGGGCGACAGGTTTATGAAAAAGCAGAAGGAGTCCAGATCCTTATCCTTCACTATCTCCTTCAGATACTCCACGGTCAGGAGGTCTATGTCCTCCATTATGCTGAAGTCCTCGATCTTGCCGAGGAACCTGCCTATGGGTATCACCTCTCCATCCTTCACGACGCGGAACAGAAGCTCGTAGCCGTAAACCTTACCCTCCCTGAGGTCGAAGATGGGCTGAAGGTGGTGGGTTGTGGCTCCCCTGAGTATAAGCTCCCTGAGATCCTTCTCGACTTTAAAGCGTTCCCTGTAAGCCTCCTTGTCCTCGGGAAGCCTCAGCATGATGGTTCTGTCCTTCCCCTCGTTTTTGGCTCTGTAAAGACTTATGTCCGCTATCATCAGAAGCTCCTGGGGATCCTCCGTGTCCTCGGGGTAGCTCGCCACACCGAGGCTCACCGTTATGTATATGAACTTGTCCCTGTCTATCCAGAACCTCGTTCCCCTCACGTTCTCCCTTATCCTCTCCGCAAGCTCGTAGGTTCCTTCCTTTCCCGTTTCGGGACACAGGATAGCGAACTCCTCCCCTCCGTATCTGTAGAGGACATCCGTTTCCCTGATGTTCTCCTTCACAAGGCGGGCTACCCTCTTGAGGATCTCGTCCCCCGCGGAGTGTCCGTAGGTGTCGTTCACCCCCTTGAAGTTGTCTATGTCTATCATTATGAGGCTCAGCCTCTTTCCGTATCTCCTGGCGAGTCTGCCGTAGTTATTGAGATCGTGCTCCAGGGCACGCCTGTTGGGAACCCCCGTCAGGGGGTCGGTGGTTGCGAGGTGGCTCAGTCTTATGGTGCTTACAAGGTGCTGACATATAACCTTCAGGTAGCTTTCGTCCGTCCGCTCCATGTTCCCCTCGAAGGTGAGGAGGATGGCACCCCTCGTGTCCTCATCGAGCCGGAACAGGACGGCTTCGACCCACAGGTTTCCCCTCGTTTCCCTGAAGCAGACCAGCTCCTCGGGTGAGGAGAAAAGCTCCGAGCGTCTGCTTTCATAAATCTCCCTGAGCGCTTCCACATCCTCCTCCGAAGCTCCGGAGGGAACGAGGAGGACGAACCTCCCGCTGTGGATGTCCTCCGCCAGAAAGAGGGAGGATCTCGCACCGAGTATATCGTTGAGTCTGTGGAGGGTGTCCTTGACGAAGAGGGGTATCTCCTCCGGAGATCCTATTATCCCCAGAGCTGTTTCGAGGATCAGCTCCTGCTTGCGGAGCCGGTCCCGGGTATCCTCGGTAAACTTCTTCAGCAGTCGGGCGATGGTTCCGAACTCGTCCTTTGCGCTTACCAGATCGGAGAAGTCGACGCTGTAGTTCCCCTTCTCCAGCTCCCCTGCAATGTTCCTGAGCCTGCGGATCGGGTAGTTTATCAGTTTTGCCCAGAGCAGGTAGGAGAAGAGAAGGAAGAGCACAAAGACAAGGTAGAGGCGGGAGTAGAGGGCAAGCCGTTCGCCGAGGAGGGTTTTGAGGATGCTGGTGAAGGGTATGACCACGTACATGTAAGCGTTCGAGTAGTTGTTTTCGTAAGCAACCAGAATGTCCCCCTCCTTCACAGAGGGCCGGGAACCGAAGTAGAACTCCGCTCCGTATTTGGCTATGACGCCTAACTTCCCCGAGAGGATCTCCCTCATGTAGGGAACGCTGTGGCAGAAGGCGTAGGTTTTGCCGTTCTTTCGCACCACCGTTATACCGAGCCAGCGGTCGGGGATAAGGTAAAAGTAAAGATCCCTGCCCCTGAAGCGCTCGAGGGCTGTCCGAACGGGTTCTCTGTAATCCTCTCCGAGAAAGAAGTCCTCCCCCTTAGCGCAAACGATATAGTCCCCCAAGAAGGGTTCGATTCCGGCGGGTCCGCTTTGCTCTACCAGCTCCACCAGAGCGGTGTCTCCCCTGAAGAAGGTTACTATGGTGTTGCTCAGGGCGACGGTTCTCAGCTTCGCCGATCTGTTCGCCGTGAGGGTAAGCTCCTCCCTTATCTCCCTGAAGGAGTGAAAGGTATCCACCACGAAGGAGAGGAAGATGGAGAGGAGGATGATGAGCGTGAAGAGAACAGCCACTTTGAGGGGGTAACTCCTCAGCCGGAGTTTTTCCTCGACGAAGGCGTTAAGACGGGTGGAGAAGCCCATAATGACTGAGATAAATGATAACTCACCGGCGCGAGTATATGAGTTCGTGGTAAAGGGAGAGCAGAGCCTTGGCGCCCTCACCGGCGGCGGTTATGATCTGCTTTGCGAATATGTTGGTGCAGTCCCCCGCAGCGTAAACCCCCTCCTCCGAGGTTCTGTTGTTGCAGTCTATAACTATCTCCCCCTTCTCGTTCTTTATGACGTCGAGCTGATCGGCGAGCTCCGTTTTGGGAACCAGTCCTATCTCCACGAACACGCCGCTGACCTCAAGCTCCCTCAGCTTCCCCTCCTTCAGATCCTCCAAGAGCAGAGACTTTACGCCGGAGGCGTCCCCTCTTATCTCCCTCACAGCTGTCCTGAGCAGAACCTTTACCCTGTCGTCCTTCAGAACCCGCTCCCTGAGTATCTCATCAGCCCTGAGTTTATCGCCCAGCTCTATGAGGTATATCTCGCTGGCGTAGTTGAGGAGCTGTTCGACCGCTTCGAAGCCCGCGTTGCCACCGCCCACAACCGCGACCTTCGCGTCCCTGAAGAAGGGTGCGTCGCAGGTGTAGCAGTAGGAAACGCCCCTGCCCGTGAACTCCCTTTCGCCGGGAACGTTGAGCTTTCTGTGCTCCGATCCTGTGCACAGGAGAAGGGTTCTCGTCGGTATCCTCCGACCGCTCAGGGTTTCCAGAAGGAAGTGATCCCCCTCTCTGCGGGCGCTCACCACCCTGTCCAGCAGAGGCTCTATCCCCAAGTGGTTCATCTGGGAAACCATCCTGTCGACGAACTGCACGCCGTCTATCTCCGCGTAACCGAGGAAGTTTTCGATGTCCCCCGAGGTCAGAACCTGACCTCCCACACTCTCGGAAACGAGCAGGAAGTTCATCCTTTTGCGGACCGCGTATATGGCTGCGGATATCCCCGCCGGACCAGCCCCCA
Source organism: Aquifex aeolicus (assembly GCA_011375045.1). Lineage (GTDB taxonomy): Bacteria > Aquificota > Aquificia > Aquificales > Aquificaceae > Hydrogenivirga > Hydrogenivirga aeolica_A. The sequence goes on along the minus strand of DRNB01000002.1, from coordinate 930 downwards.
CGATGACCGTGTCATAGATACCTTCCCTCATGTCTCCACCCTCCGTAGTAATATTCTGCCTTTTTCCTGCCCAGCAGGCGCACCGCGTAGCGAAAGCCGTAGAGGGGATTGAAGGGAAGCATATCGGAGCCAAAGATCATGTCGACCCCCAGCCTGTCCAGCAGACGCAGGGGAAGCGCCCTCCTCGTCCTGACAGCCCCCAGAGCCTTCAGGTAGGTTCTCCGAAAGTAGGGACGGAATCCCGGCTGAAGGGACAGAAGGAGTCTCAGGTCCCTTACTCTGAGAGCCTGCTCTTCCGTGATCAGCTCCGCATGCTCTATCCTGTGATAGGGGAGCCGGGGGGAGACAGCTTCGAAAGCCCTCAGACACTCCTCTAAGGCGGCGTCCCCGATGGCATGAAGGGATATTCTCAGCCCGGCATCCTCGAGCTCGTATATCATCTGCTCTATCTCACGGCTGCTTCTCAGGAGGATGCCTCTCCATCCCGCTCTATCAGCGTAGGGTTCCTTCAGATAGGCGGTTCTGGCGGACAGCGAACCATCCACAAACACCTTAACCCATCCGAGGGTGATCCTTCCCCTCGATCTTCCCCTGAGGAGGGAGCAGATTTCCCTGTAATCTTCATAGTAGGGCATGAGGACAACCCTCAGGGGGAGTTCATCACCCATCCGGAGGTATGTCCGGGCGAGCTCAGCGTCCACGAAGTCATGAACCTCCACCAGTCCCAGGGAAGCCGCTCTCCTGAGGGCACGGCGCAGGGAGGCTTCGAGTTTTCTGCCTTTCGGCTTGAGTTTGTCGACCGCCTCCCACAGAGCCTTTTCGTAAAGATAACCCTTCTCTGGATCGAAAAAGGGCGACGGCTTGAGGGAGAGGAACTCCTCCATAGCCCGGTTCAGAACACCCACGTGGCAGTCGATCCTCAGGAGGAGC
>DRNB01000001.1 GCA_011375045.1 Aquifex aeolicus | reverse complement strand
TGCCGGAGGTGCTTCAGGAAGCCCGCAGATGGGGAGACATACCTGTAATAGTGGCAGGGGGAGTCTGGAGCTACAGGGATATACTCTGGTATCTGGAAAGGGGTGTGGCGGGCGTTCAGATGGCGACGAGGTTTGTTGCCACCCATGAGTGCGATGCACCCCTCATATACAAGGAGATAATCCTCGACACCAGGAAGGAGGATATCGTCCTCCTCAAATCCCCTGTTGGATACCCTCTGCGCGTGATAAGGACACCCTTCGTCGAGAGGTTGCTGGCGGGGGTCAACGGATGGATGGGCTGTGTTTCCCACTGCATTACCCCCTGCGGCAAGGGAGAGGAGGCTAAGAAGGTGGGCTTCTGCATAGCCGACAGGCTCGGGGCAGCCTGGCTCGGTGATTACGAGGAGGGGATATTCATCAGCGGAGCCAACGGATACAAACTCAGAAGGCAGGGCATCGTCCACGTCAGGGAGCTTCTCGATATGCTCACAGGAAAAGCTCCGGATCCCACCCTGGATCCCACCTCGGGGAGGGTTATAGTATCCTGACGGAGGTCAGCATCCTCTCCCGGGAACCGTCCCTCCTGTGGGAGGGTAGCTCCTCGGAGCAAACGGTGCATCTCTCGAGAAGACCCACGTCGGGAACGCCCGCGCCCCTGAGTTCCCTCAGGACAGCCTTCTGAAGATCCATGAACAGCCTGCCCCCCCTTTCCTCGAGCTGATCCGGAAACATCTCCCTGAACTCCTCCCCCACCTCGTAGCAGCAGGCTTTGGCGCAGGGACCCACAAAGCCAAAGAGCTTTTCCACCTTCTCACGGCTGGACATCTTCTCCACAAGGTTTCCCAGGATGCCGGAGGCAAGCCCCCTCCAGCCCACGTGAGCCACAGCCACCCACTCCTCCCCGACGAGGACAACGGGGGCGCAGTCCGCCGTCCGAACCCCCACCTCCACACCCTTCAGGTTTGTGATAACAGCGTCCCCTATGAGCTGGGGGAAGGGAAAGGTTTCGAGGACTATGACCCTGCTCGTGTGCTTCTGGAGGGGAAGGTAGAGGTTTCTGTGGCTATGCCATACAGTCCGGATTTCGATGAGCTTGCCCCTTACTCTGAAGGAGCAGACTAACCCCTCAGCTCCTCCGCCCTTTTTGAGGTTTTCCTTACGCATCCTATAACGATACCCCTGAAACCCTTCTTCTCAAGGTAGGCAAGTCCTTCCACGGTTGTGCCTCCGGGGGAGGCTACCTTCACGGTCCACTCGCCGGGGGTGCCGCCGAGCTTCTTCAGAAGATCCGCACTACCGCCCACCGTATCCACCGCTATCCTCAGGGCAGTTTCGTAGCTGAAACCTTCCCTGACCCCCGCCAGGGCGAGAGCCTCTATAAAGGAGAACACGAAGGCTGGTCCGCTTCCGGCGAGGGCGGTAAACCCATCGAAGAGGTGCTCCGGCACCTCATACAGACTTCCGCAATCCGAGAGAAGCTCCTTAACCTTCTCCTTCTCCTCCTCACCCAGACCATCGCCGAAGGCGATAGCTACCGCCCCCCTGCCCACCAGCAGATTTATGTTGGGCATTAGCCTCACAACCCTCCCCCTTCCACCCAGAAGGGAGTCGATCAGCTCCAGGCTTACACCGGCGGCTATGCTCGCCACGATCTTATCCCCCACGGAGTCCGCTATCTCCTCCAGAACCCCCCTCACGTCCTTGGGTTTCACCGCGATAAAGAGAACATCGCTCTCCCGAACAAGGAAGTGAACGCTCCGGGCAACGGCGAAACCCTCCGAGATAGCCTGCTCCCTTCGGGCTGGATCGATGTCGTAAACAAAAACCTCCGATCTCCCCCGCAGAGCCCGGGCAAGGGCGGCTCCCATGTTACCGTAGCCCACAACGCCTGATCTCATCCGAACCGCTCCCTGAAGAGTTTTTCAAAGACTTCGTAGTCCCTGCAGACCACAAAGACCTCCTGAACGGACGTTCCGCTCTTGTAGAGGAGTTTGTAACCGCTCAGGGTTCTGTATTTGAGGAAAAGTCCCCTGGATCCCCTGCCCCTGTTCTGACGGACTATTCTGCCCGGAATTATGCTCTCGACCACCTCCCAGCCCTGAATCTCCTCAAGGTATCCCTCCAACCCCTCGAGAAAGTGATGCTGAACCTTGAGCTTTCCGCTCCGCCTTCTGGGCATGCTATAATAGGATAACTTAAAACGCACCTTTCCCGCTTGGGTTGCCCCACGGGGTTACCGGGAAAGGGTGGCAAAACCCAAGGAGGTTGTAAGATGGCTGTTGTGTCCATGAAAGAGCTTCTCGAGGCGGGGGTTCACTTCGGACACTCCAGATCCCGCTGGAATCCAAAGATGGCTCCCTACCTCTACGGTGTTAAGAACGGGATCCACATCATCGACCTGAACAAAACCCTCGTTCTGCTGGAGGAGGTTTACAGCTTCGTTTCCGACAGCATAGCCCAGGGTGCCGAGATAATCTTCGTGGGAACAAAGAGGCAGGCTAAGGAGATCATCAGGGAGGAAGCCCAGAGGTGCGGAGCATACTACGTGAACGAGCGCTGGGTGGGGGGACTTCTCACCAACTTCCAGACGGTCAGCAAGAGCCTTCAGAAGCTTCAGGAGCTCGAGGAAATGGAGAGCAGGGGTGAATTCGAAGCCCGTCCCAAAAAGGAGGTCCGCAGGCTCAGGCGCCAGATGGATAAGCTCAGGAAGCTATACGGCGGCATAAAGGGTATGACAAAGCTACCCGATCTGCTGTGGGTGGTGGATACGGTCAGGGAAGCCATAGCGGTTCAGGAAGCGCGCAAGCTGGGGATCCCGGTTATCGCCATTGCGGATTCCAACTGCGATCCGGACCTCATAGATTACATAGTTCCGGGCAACGACGACGCCATCAAGTCCATAAAGCTCCTGACCTCCAAGATAGCCGATGCGGTCATCGAAGGAAGGAACAGGAGGGAGAGCGCGGAGGAGGTCGAGGTCAAGAAGGAGAGGAAGGTGGTTACCGTCGAAGAGCACGAAAAGGAGCTGTTCGAAAAAGCCATGGCGATGTCTGAAAAGTATGAGGAGATAGACAAGGACATAACGGATTACGAGTGATGCAGGAAAGGAGGTTTGGCTAATGGCTGTGAGCATGAGCGACGTTAAAAAGCTCAGGGAGATGACCGGAGCGGGTATGCTGGACTGCAAGAAAGCCCTCGAGGAAGCCGGAGGGGATATCGAAAAGGCTAAGGAGATCCTCAGGGTTAAAGGTCTCGCCAAGGCGGAGAAGAAGGCGGGAAGGGAAACCAAGGAGGGGATTGTAAGGGTAAAGGTAACCGAAGATCGAAAAAAGGGAGCTCTTATAGAGCTCAACTGCGAAACGGATTTCGTTGCCAGAAACGAGGAGTTCCAGAAGCTGGCGGACAGAATCCTCGAGCATATCCTGTCCGTCGGGGAGAACGCGAACAGGGAAGGGGACGGTTCCCACATCCTTCCCCAGAGGCTTACCCCCGAAGGCAAAACCGTGGAAGAGCTTATCAAGGAGGCGATAGCTCGCATAGGGGAGAACATAAGACTGACCCGTTACTGCAGATACGACACGGACAGCTACCTCCACTCTTACGTTCACGGAGGGGGAAGGATAGGAGTTCTCATTGAGTTCAGCGCCCCTGAGCTCAACGACAGGGTTCTGCGGCTCGTTCAGGACGTTGCCATGCAGATAGCGGCGATGAGACCAGAGTTTGTGAGCGTGGAGAGCGTACCTCAGGAGGTCCTCGAGCGGGAGAAGAGGATCCTGAAGGAGCAGGCTCGCCAAGAGGGTAAGCCCGAACACATCCTCGAGAAGATCGTGGAGGGGAAACTGAGGAAGTTCTATCAGGAAAAGGTCCTTCTCGAACAGCCCTTTATAAAGGAGGATAAGAAGACGGTGGGTCAGGTGATAAGGGAATCGGGAACCGGCGTGGAGGTAAAGAGGTTCTGCAGATTCGAGCTCGGTGGGATCTGATGGCTGAGGAAAGCCCCAGATACAGCCGTATCCTTCTAAAGCTCTCCGGGGAAGCCTTCGCGGGGGAGATAGGTTACGGAATAGATCCGGGTTTCCTCGAGTACATATCCCACGAGATAAAAGGTATCCACGATCTCGGCGTTCAGGTGGCGATCGTCATAGGTGGGGGAAACATCTTCAGGGGTTTCGAGGGGAAGAACATAGGCATAGACAGGGCGACCGCTGACTACATGGGTATGCTTGCCACCATGATCAACGCCCTCGCCCTCCAGTCAGCTTTAGAGAGACACGTGAACATACCCACCCGTGTGCTCTCCGCCATAGAGATGAGGCAGGTGGCGGAGCCTTACATAAGAAGGCGGGCGGTAAGGCACTTGGAAAAGGGAAGGGCGGTTATCTTCGCTGGGGGAACGGGGAACCCCTTTTTCTCCACCGATACGGCGGCTGCCCTGAGGGCGGCGGAGATAGACGCCGAGGTTCTCCTGAAGGCTACCAAGGTAGGGGGTATATACGACAGGGATCCCGAAAAATACCCCGACGCCGTGCTGATAAAGGAGATAACCTACCTCGAGGTCATCAACAGGGGCATAAGGGTCATGGATCACACAGCCCTTACCATGTGCAGGGAGAACAGGATACCCATAATAGTTTTCAACATAAAGGAAAAGGGTAACCTCAGGTCCGCTGTTCTCGGAGAGGACGTTGGATCCTTAGTAAGATAAGACACCTCACAGCAACCTCACGGGCGATGCAAGGGACAGGGTTCTCAAACCGAAGTAGAACACGTTGAACCTGAACTTGTAGCTCATAACGGCTACGGTGTAGGCTCCCCGCTCCGTAACGGGGTAGGTTATCCGTCCGCGGTCGAAGATACCCTCCAGCTCACCTTCCCTGTATATGAAGATGAGAGGTTTCTCCACATCCGTTTCCACAACGAGCCTGAAGGGATGGCGGGTGCTTTCCCCCGGCAGATAAAAGCTCCATTCCGAGTAGCCAAAAACGCGCACCGAGATGTTCCCGAGGGTAACCACCGCACCCCTCAGAAGCTCGAGGGGATACTCGTCCCCCTCGATCCTGTTCCGGGAGAAAGAGAGGTTCCTCCTGCTTCCCAGAACCGAGCCGTAGGAAGGGATCTCTAAACCTGTGAAGGTGGACAGAAGGATCCGCCCGCCGGGCACAACGAGAACACATCTTTCGAAGCCTCCGGGATCTGTGCGGGTGAGGGGATCGTCCGGAGAGACCCCCACGAGGCGTTTGGGCAGGGTTTCGAGGAGGAAGTGAATCGGAGAGAAGGTTTCCCCTTCACCCACCCGCAGACACTCGCTTCTCTGGGGAAGGGGGAAGAGTCTGCCTTCTATGATCTGGGGAAAATCCCCGAAGGCGAAGTCGAAACCCCTTCTGTCCATGGTGGAGAGAAGATTTCCGATGCTTCCGGCGTGGTTCGAAAAAGCTGTTTTCACACCGTAGGCAAAGGTGTAAACGTGCAGAAAGGGCTTGGGGTAAAAATCCGACGGGGCGTAGCTGGTGTAGGGGATAACCCTCACCGGAAGGAGCTGATACAGGATAAAAGCCCAGAGGTAAAGGCTCAGAAGGACCCTAATAGCCCCTCGGCTTCTCATCGAAGCTCCCCACAAAGTTTGTAAGTCTGTATATCCTGAAGCTCTTTATCCTGCTACCCCTCCAGAAGACGTCCACCCTCCCCACCTGACGGTAATCCTCGAAGTGCTTCAGAACCCTTCTGGGGAGTCCCGAGTCCGAGACGAAGAGGGCGTCCCTTCCCCTGAACCTGCGGAGTCCTTCCCTCCACAGATAATACTGGGTCATTCTGCCCGTGTGGAACACAAAGGTTTCAGGGTTACCCCTCACGTAAAAGGCAAGCTCGGCGGATATCTGATAGGCGGTGGAGAACAGAAGCTCCGATCCCCTATAAAGAGCGCTCACCTCCCGACCCAGCTTTTCCCAGCCCACCATAACCTTGACAGGGTCCCTTTCAGGGGGAAGGATCCTCCGCAGACCCAGACGATCCACAAGGGGTGTGAAGTGGAGCAGAAGGGTGAGGAAGGCGCTCAGCAGAAGAACCGCCGTCCCACCCGCAGGGTTCCTCCTGAAGAACCTCCAGAGGTAGTAGGAGGCAAGGATCGATCCTGTGAAGTAGGCAAACCCAGCCCAGTTGGCGTAAACCTCCTTTCTGAGGGACAGGAGGAAGAAGAAGAGAACAACGGGCAGGGAGTAAACGGTCAGAAAGATGTGCTCCCTTTCCTTCTCCCTGAAAGCCTTCCACCAGCCGTAGAGGAGGAAGAAGAAGGGAGCAACGGAGAGGAGAAGAAGCTGTCCTCCGAGAAACTCCCCAGCCGTCGCAAGATTGGGAAAGCTCGCCTCCCTGCCCGCTAAGCTGGACACGTGTTTGAAGGAAACAAACCCCCTGTTCAGATTCCACACAAAAACGGGCAGGGACAGAACAAGAGCCGGCAGCAGGGAGAGGTAGGGAAGAGGGGACACCAGAAGATCCCGCTTCAGCAGAAACATACAGAGCAAGGTGAGGGGAAGGAGAAAAACGGCGGTGTATTTACTCAGGAAAGCTAAACCCGCAGAAACCCCCACCAGAAACCACAGGATCGGGCTGTTCCTCTCGAGAGCCCTGTGGATAAGCACAACGGCTACACCCCAGAAGAAGAGAAGGGGGGCGTCGGTTGTCATCAGCAGGGAGTTTATGGCGGTTCCCACAAAGAGATTGGGAACTACCGAGGCGAACAGAGCCGCTCCCTCCCCGAAGAGCCTCTTAGTGAAGAAGAAAATTAGCAGGGAGAGGAGGAAGGACATAAGGATCGGTGTTATACGCACCCCCAGCTCCGTATTTCCCATTACAGCGGTCGACAGAGCGTTCAGGTAAGCGACGAGGGGCGGCTTCGAGTAGTAGCTGAGATCGAGCCGTCTGGACCAGTCCCAGTACTGAGCCTCCTCGGGGGAGAGATCCACAGGATACAGAAGAACGTAGAAAATCCTGAAGATCAGGAAGAGCAGGTTGACCAGAACCGCAAGGACAAGGGGATTCATACCCTCAGTTCTTCACCCCTTACGAGTCTTTCCAAGTTGGGTCTGTGTTTGTAGAGGATGAGAGCTGCGATGATCAGCGCCATCAGGACAATGTGATCAGGATAGTTGCCGAAGAGCATAAGGACGGGGGCGCTGAGCGCCCCCGTAACGGACGCCAGAGAAACGTATCTCTTCCAGAGCAGAAGAGCTCCCCACAGGAGCAGAACCAGAAACGCCAGCTCCCGGGAAAGAGCCAGCACAACCCCGAAGGCGGTCGCTACACCCTTGCCGCCCCTGAAGCGAGCAAAAACAGGATACATGTGCCCCACCACGCAGGCAACCCCAACGAAGGCGACCGTCTGGCTTTCGATCCCGTAGAAGGAAAGGGCGAGAGCCGTGGGAACAAAGCCCTTGAGCATATCGAGAAAAAAGA